>JAICSL010000011.1 GCA_025936955.1 Nitrososphaeraceae archaeon | reverse complement strand
TCTCAGGCATATTAAGTAATTTTACATCCTTGACGACTTCGTATCCACTCATACTTAATGATTTAATTCGTATTCTTGTTCACTCAAATCAATCAGAGATTGCAAATCTGTTGTTACATAGTCGGGTTCAATACCTTTGGATATAGCCTGTAGTTCAGGTGTAGTGGATAATATTATATCAAGTCGTCCTTTTAATTTCGCCTTTAGAGATCTTGTAGCGGCAGAAAGAAAACGCAGAGAGATTTCTTCAGAAGAACAAATAAATAAAAGCAGTAAGCCCTTTTTATTATTCCAAACTTTTAGTATATAGCGCTGAAAATCAATATCAAAGAATGGATCTATATGATTTTTAACATTTCCAATGTAGGACGAATTCCAACCTAAAATTTGCAGAGACAGCTGGCCTATCTTGGCCTGATAAACTTGATCCTCTGAACCAGCTACAAAGAGTGCATGTGCGTTAGACTTGACTTTTTCTGGTTGTACATTGAAGTTCATTAGATCGATTATTTGTAGTATAATATTTGAGAAAGAAATTAGTTCGGTTTTACCTAACCTCCCTCTGTTATATAGTTCGTTTATAGCGTTATGTGTTGGGAGTATAACATCGGTTAAAATTCTTATTTGCTCCACAGATGAATTTATTACATTCATTATAATCTTATGTGCATGAGTTCCATCACCTCCCAATATAACATTCATAAATTGTTGTTGGATCTCAAGATAATTTATTGGAGATTCAAAATCCATTACACCTCTTTCTAGGAACCATACATTTATGGAACCAACTGTCTTTTTTCTGATTAGACCTATTGTAGATAATATATGAAGGTATTTAGTAACGGTGATCCTGTTGATTCCAGTTTTGTTAGCAAGTTCAACACCTGATAAACCTGGACTATTGTTTTGCAAAACATGAATTATTTTACGCCTAACTTCATCAAGTGTATACCGCTTGTACACAAACTGGTCAATTGCATAGATAGATAAAACTTTTGTTACTTTTATTAACCACACTTATACTTAGAAAAGTCATACTTAACGGTTTATACAATGACCGATAAACAAGAAGTCATCTATTTTTATTTTATTTTGTCAACCATAAAACCGATAATAGAACAGCAGGAGTTCATTGCATTAGAATAATATCTTGTTATACGACAGAATATAATAAAGAACAGACAAATCATACTCAATCTTAGAAAATAAGAGTATTGAGTAGATTTCAGCAGTAAAGGTAAAAATGCCATTTACTAAATAAACTAGATCGAAAATTTTCTAGTCTCATATTTTCTTAGTATATTAACATCATGGCAGATTACAGAATTAGAGAAAAAATGTGACGATGTCTACTATAAACCATAAAAATTGATCTGGCTAAATTTCTAAATTATATCAAACGATGATCAAACGAGGTTTGATTTTACGTATTATCAAATTAACATAAATCAGTATTCTGCAACAATCATCAATAAAAAATCATTCATAAAGACTTTGCTTTATTAGATATAATGACCTTAATTAACCAGTTTAGTAGCGTTATTGTTTTGTCAAAGAGGGCCAGAAAATATAAATTTAGTGACGTAACCTGCAATGCATAGTGCATGTCAAGTGATAAAGCTGTGCTTGCTTACTCTGGAGGACTAGATACTTCTGTATGCATAAAGTATTTGCAAAAATTATACAAGCTAGATGTCATTACTGTAACTGTAGATTGTGGACAGAATGAAGATTTCAAGCAGATAGAAAAAAAGGCAAAGGTAAGCGGAGCTGTAAAGCACTTTTATATTGATGCAAAAAAAGAATTTGCCACAGAATATGTTATTTTGAGTATCAAAGCAAACGGAATGTATCAGAACAAATATCCTCTTGCAACGGCTCTTGTTCGACCATTAATTGCAACAAAAGTAATAGAAGTTGCTAATAGAGAAGGAGCTTCAGTCATATCTCATGGCTGTACAGGAAAGGGAAACGATCAGATTAGGTTTGATATCACTATTCGCGCTCTTAATCCCAAGCTAAAAATCATTGCACCAATAAGAGATATGAACCTCACAAGAGACGCAGAGATAAAGTTTGCCAAGAAACAAAATATTCCTATTAGTACACAAGCAATGAAATATAGCATAGATCTTAACATTTGGGGCAGAGCAATTGAAGGCGGTAGTATTGAAAATGCATATTTTGAACCACCTGAAGAAGCTTTTCAATTTGTAAAATTCAATAATGAGGAGGCTGGTTACATTGAATTGGAATTTGAAAAAGGTATACCGGTTTCTGCAGATAACAAACGTATGAACATTGTAGAATTAATACAGTATGTTAATAATAAAGTGGGTGCGTTTGGTGTGGGTATAATTGATCACATAGAAGATCGTGTCATAGGTATAAAATCAAGAGAAGTTTATGAAGCGCCTGCAGCCGTAGCAATAATTGAAGCTCACAAGGATCTTGAGAAAATGGTATTAACAAAGCACGAACTTCAGTTCAAACAGATCGTGGATGAACAATGGAGTTGGTTAGTTTATTCAGGTTTATGGTATGAACCACTTCGAACCGATTTGGATAGGTTTATAGCTGAAACGCAGAACAGGGTTAGCGGGAGAGTAAAATTAAAGATACAAAAAGGATCTCTTCGTGTTGTTGGAAGAGAATCCAAATACTCTCTTTATAAAAACGATCTAGCAACTTATAATATTGGATCAACTTTTGATCAACGTCTAGCAAAAGGATTCTCTGAGCTATGGGGTTTGCAGTCAATAATTGCAAATTCGACAATAAAGGAAGTGAATGCATCTGTAGAAAAAGGGAGAAAAAATCGGCAATAAAGAAAAAATGTCAGGAATATATAGAAGAAATAAATATTTCAGAATGACCATTATGAAAGAGAATCGGGACTGCTTGATGTCTGATATAGATTTTGTTATTTCTAAATCAAATGACAACGCAGAATTGAAGATAGTTGAAACCAAAGGTGAAGAATGGGGACAGTAGATGGTTGAGATCTGTGTAATTTATGACAAGGTACGTTTCGAGGAAAAAACACTTTATGAAAGAGCATTAAGAAGAGGCATAAAGGCTCAGCTCGCCGATGCAAAGAGTATTACTCTTAATACAGAAACCAAAAACATGGATCTTAAACTCGGAGACATAATTTTGCAGAGAAGTGTTAGTCACTTTAGAGGTTTATATCTTACTGCATGTTTAGAATCCTTGGGATTTTTTGTAATTAATAAATTCAAAGTGAGCGAAACATGCGGCAACAAAATGATGACATCACTTTCCCTTGTTAAACACAAAGTTCCAACACCAATAACACATTTTGCTTTTAGCGCGGAATCTGCAATGGAAGTAATTAACAACACAGGATTTCCTCTGGTAATGAAACCAATTATTGGATCTTGGGGAAGAGGAGTATTTCCGTTACGAGACGAAGAAGTAGCAAATATGGTTATAGAAATGAGAGAAGAAAACGATAGTCCTCTCGCACGCATTTACTACATTCAAGAAATGATAAAAAGGCCACCACGAGACATTAGGTGTATCGTAATAGGAGATAAAATCGTTGCAGCCATCTATCGATATTCAGCGAAAAACGAATGGAGAACAAATGTATCAAGAGGCGGGAAAGTAGAAGTGGCCTCAATTACAAAGGAATTAGAAGACATATCATTAAAGGCAGCAAAGGCAATGGGTGGAGGCATATTAGGCATAGATATCATGGAAGATGAAAATCGAGGTTTAATGGTTCATGAAATTAACAATACTGTAGAATTTCGGGGGGCATCTAGCGTCTCGGAAACTGATATTGCAGATGAGATTATAGATTACGTTCTAAGAATTGCAAGGAAATAATATCATGTTCTTATCATCGGAGACATGTAACTACAATTAGACAATGACAAGTAAGTCGTTGAAATCATGAATGGTATAAATATCAAAGGAAAACAACAAAATTCATAAGATGTGCTGATAGCAGAGAGGATGAGAAACTGATATAATGAAAATTGGTGTAGTTGGCGCATCGGGTTATGTAGGAGGCGAACTTTTACGTTTGCTTGTTGTCCATCCAAAAATAGAAATTAGCATGATAACATCTAGACAAAAAGCTGGTGAATATGTACATCGTATTCATCCAAGTTTAAAAGGTTTCATTGATCTTACTTTTTCCCCGCTAGATATGGAAAAATTATCTAATAGCTGTGATTTAGTAATTACTTCAGTTCCACATGGTAAATCAAATAAAATTGTTAAAGATCTATACAACAGAGGCATAAAAATAATTGATTTATCTGCAGATTTTCGACTAAAAAATCCAAAGGATTACGTCAGGTGGTATGGTTGGGAACACCCTTTTCCGGAAATGCTATCTAGGTCAGTTTACGGAGTTCCAGAACTCCATCGTGAAGACATTAGGAAAGCTCAGTTAGTTTCTTGCCCAGGATGTATGGCAGTCACTTCGTTACTCGCAATAAAACCCTTGATCCAAAATAATTTGATTGATATAGAACACATCATAGTTGATAGTAAGATTGGCTCTTCCGGTGCGGGAGCTCGAGCAAATGCAGGGACACATCATGCCATGCGCTATGGCGTGATTCGTCCATATAAGCCAGCTAAACACAGGCATACTGGCGAAATTGAGCAGGAATTAAGCTTAATTGCAAAAAAGGAGGTCAAAATAAGCATGAGCCCTCATGCGGTTAATATTGTTCGAGGCATACTCACTACAAACCACACGTTCTTAAAAAAGATGGTCTCGGAATTAGACCTGTGGAAAATATATAGAAATTCTTATAGAGGAGAACCGTTCATTAGACTTATTCGTGACAAGAAAGGTTTATACAAATTTCCAGATCCTAAATTTGTAGTAGGTTCAAATTTCTGTGATGTTGGATTTGACGTTGATGAAGACAATCAGAGAGTTGTAACGCTATCCGCATCAGATAACTTAATGAAAGGTGCAGCAGGTTCAGCAATACAAAACATGAATATAATGCTCGATTATGAGGAAATGGATGGACTGAAATACACTCCACTGACACCAGTATGATAGTAATCAAGATAGGAGGAAGTATAGTAGAGAATCTAGATCCAAGTGCTATTTACGATATAGGAAACATAGTAAAAAAAGATAAATTGGTTATTGTTCACGGTGGTGGAAAAGAAGTTACCAATACAGCAATCAAACTTGGCAAAGAACAGAAGTTTATTGTTTCACCAAGTGGTGTGAAAAGTAGATACACTGATAGAGAGACTATTCTAATCTATACAATGGTAATGTCTGGTAAGATTAATAAATCAATTGTAGGGATGCTTTTACGTCAAGGTATAAAGGCAGTCGGCATCACAGGAATTGATGGTGGTATCTTGAGGGCCGTACGTAAAAAGAAGCTTTTGATAATCAACGACTATGGTCGAAAAATGATGATTGAGGGAGGATATACTGGTAAAATAAACGCTTTTGATCCATCATTAGTAGATATATTAATAAACAGTGGATATGTACCAGTCATTTCACCTATTGCATTAAGTGAAGAATTTGATTTTCTTAATGTAGATGGTGATAGGGCTGCTGCTTATATTGCCGGTGGAGTAAAAGCTGATAAAGTGATATTTGTTACCGATGTTAGCGGTTTAATTTTGGATGACAAGGTAGTTACAAACATGACATTGGAAGAGGCAAAAGCAGCGTTACCACGAATAGGATTTGGAATGGAGAAGAAAATTCTTGCATGTACGGAGGCAATAGAAATGGGAGTCAAAGAAGCTATCATTGCATCAGGACAAGTGCATAATCCAATTTCAGCAGCCATAACACACAAGTGTTGTACGGTGATTGCTATCAGATGAATGGCGAAGATCAGTATTTGGCAAGTTTGTATCAAAGATTTCCTATAAACATCGCGAGTGGTAAAAATGCGAGGGTTTGGGACATACATGGGAATGAATATATAGATTGTATGGGCGGATATGGTGTTGCCCTAGTCGGACACTGTAATGACAGAATCGTTCAAGCCATAAAGAACCAAGCAGAGAAACTCATAATTTGTCATATGTCTACATACAATGATACCAGATTAAGATTTTTGCAAAAACTGATAGATATATCTCCTAAAGAATTGAATAAAATATTTTTTTCCAACAGTGGTGCCGAAGCTGTAGAAGCTGCGTTGAAGTTTTCGCGTAAATATACTGGAAAATCTGGCATAATAGCTATGAATGGTGCCTACCATGGCAAAACATTTGGAGCCCTTTCAGTCACACATAATGAAAAGTATCGAAGATCATTCATGCCTCTTTTAGAAGGAGTGAAGTTTGTTCCCTATAATAATTCTCACAAGGTAGAAGAGGCAATTGATGATAGCATAGGAACCGTTATTTTGGAGCCAATTCAAGGCGAAAGTGGAATTATTATACCTTCACGTGATGTGATCCAAAGAATTAGAGAAATTTGCAACCGTCAGAACTTGGTTTTAATATTTGATGAAATTCAAACTGGCCTAGGGAGGACTGGCAAGATGTGGGCAGGAGAGAATTGGGATACCACTCCAGACATCATGTGTCTAGCAAAGGGTATTGCAGGAGGAATTCCGATGGGAGTAACTTTAGCAAAATCAGAGATTATGAAATCTATGAAGGCCGGAGAACACTCTTCAACATTTGCAGGGAGTCCACTTGCCTGTGCATCAGGTATTGCAACTCTTGATGCATTAGTAGAAGACAAGCTGGTGGAAAACGCCGCAAAAATAGGAAAAGTCTTCAAAGATGGTTTACAAATACTTAAAGAGAAACACAAAATTATTAGAGAAGTCAGAGGCATAGGCATGATGCTTGCACTAGAATTACGGTTTGAAATAAAAGATTTATTGCTTGATGGAATTAGCAATGGCCTACTAATGTTATATTCAGGCAGAAACATAATTAGGCTACTGCCGCCACTTGTCATGGACGAAAATACGGTTTTTCATGCTTTAGAAATCATTGATCACGTTCTTGCAAAAGAGGAGAACAGGAGAAATGTCCGATAAGATGGATTCTCTTGATCTAGAAATTGTTAAGATTTTGCAATTGAACTCTAGAAAATCACATGTTGAAATAGCCTCTGAGATTGGTTTATCCGAATCAGCAGTGAGAAGACGCATGAAGAATCTAATTGATAATGGAGTTATCAAACGATTTACTATTGAAATGAACACCAGCAATAAGACAAGTGCAATTGCTCTCATTTCAGTTGTCTCCTCTGCTGATACTTCTACTGTTTCTACAGAGTTAATGAAGCTTAATGGAGTGGAAGTAGTATATGAGATTACTGGTCAGTATGATATAGCTGCTATCATTAGTGGACCCACTATCAATGATGTTAATAGATGCATCGATGAGCTGCGCAGAACAGATGGTGTCTCTGACACAAATACAGTAATTATTTTAAAAACAATACGATAAATATCATCTGTTAGGATAGACTGATCTTTAGGAATACCCAAACCATTAGTCTGTATGATAAAGTTTATATCATGTTCGAAAGGAGCTAATTAGAGAAACAAAATATTGCCAAAATCAGACGACGCTAATTACTATGCGCACATATATAACGATTCCCGTAGAGACAATAAAAGAATCAGGATTCTAGATTCTACGCTTAGAGAAGGCGAGCAGCATCCTGGTGTTTCTTTCAGTGTAAAGCAAAGAATTCAGATTGCATGGATGCTAGATGCTTTTGGTGTTGATCAAATAGAGATCAGTCCCATAGTATCAGCTGACCACTTTGAGGCAACAAAGACTATTTTAAAACAAGGATTGAAGAGCGACATTCTGGCCCACGTAAGAGCATTAAAAACTGATGTAGACATAGCCATAGATACCGGAGCAACATGGGTTGCAACATACATGGGTATTTCCGATATTCATTTAGCTACAAAGTTAAGAATTACTAGAGAAGAGGCAAAAATTAGGGCGCTTGAAGTCGCGGATTATATTAAAACACATGGTTTAAAGGCCCGATTTACGATGGAAGATGCAAGTAGAACTGACCCTGTTTTTCTTGTAGAAATGTGTAAAGAGATGAATGAACGGGGTATTGAAAGGATTAGCATTCCTGATACAGTAGGCATCATGCGCCCTAGGGGTATGTACAATATTGTCAAAATGATATACGACAATATTGATATATCAAAAAGCTCTATAGATGTTCATTGTCATAATGATTTAGGATTAGCACTACCTAACGCTTTGGCAGGGTGTGAGGCAGGGGCAGATCAAATTCACACTACAATAGACGGATTTGGAGAACGTTCTGGTATTCCTGCGTTAGCTGAAACATCTGTTGCGCTAATGCTAATTTATGAATCGAATAATAAACTACGATTGCATATGCTCAAAGATTTATCAAAGACAATTTCAGACTATACAGGTTTAGAAACGTCAGAATCAAAACCAATTGTAGGCGACAGTGCCTATAAGCACAAAGCAGGTACACACCTTGCCGCAATTCTAAGAAATCCATCAGCGTATGAAATCTTGGAGCCAAAGACAGTAGGCAACAGACGCAAAATTGTATTCGGAGAACTCGCAGGAAAAAATGGCGCAGAATATTTATTAAAATTGTTAGGTCTGGAAACAGATCATCATGAGGCTGAAACTCTAGCACATGGATTAAAAGAATTGCGTATGGGCGACGTATTAGAATTATACCTAGATGATAGATTGGAGAGAAAGATACTTAATGATGGAGTACTGAAATTAAAAGCTGAGGAGTAATAGCAACATGATTAAATGTCCAGAATGCGATGCAGAAATAAAAGTGCTCTCTGACTCGATCGAAGGCGAAATTGTAACATGCCCAGATTGTGGTGCGAGTTACGAATTGATAAAATCCAATAATGGATTGGATATAAAACCAGCTCAAGTGGTCGGCGAGGACTGGGGTCAGTGAGTAAGGGGAAGACAGCATCGTCTTCTCTCATCCTTCTTTATGATACCATAAGATGGGAGGAAAAGGCATTATATGAAGCTGCTAAAAAGAAAGGAATTGAGATAAATAATATCAATTGTAAAGATATTTATTTTGATTTGAATAATAAGAACTCTTATTATCGTAATAAAATCATTCTCCAAAGATGTGTTAGTTATTTTAAGAGTATTCATTCAACTGCGGCATTAGAAGGATTAGGAGCATACATTATAAACACTCTTCATACTTCAACCCTTTGTGGTAATAAATTGTTTGCTCACATGGAACTTCAAAGAGCAGGAGTACGTACACCAAAAGCAATTTCTGCTTTTTCTGAAGAATCTGCAATGTTAGCACTTAACGATCTTGGATACCCTGCAGTTGTCAAACCGACAGTGGGAAGTTGGGGCAGATTAATTGCTCTTCTAGATAATAAAGATACTGCTAAAGCAATTATTGAACATAGAGAACATATGTTTCCCCTATATCATATTTACTACTTTGAAGAATTTATCACTCGTCCTCCAAGAGATATTAGAGCAATAGTACTAGGTGATAAAGTCATTGCAGCCCTTTATCGATACTCTGGTCAGGGCGAATGGAAAACAAACATGGCATTAGGAGGCCGTGCAGAATCGTGTCCCATCACGAAGGATCTGGAAGATATATGCATGAAGGCATCAGGTGCTGTTGGTGGACAGATTGTTGGTGTTGATCTGATGGAAAGTAATGAGCATGGTTTACTTGTACATGAAGTCAACAATACAACTGAATTTAAAAATACGGTCCGGGTGACAGGTATTGATGTCCCAGGTTTAATTATTGATTACATTTCGAGTCTAGAAAAGACAGAACAATAGAATTGGTTTCTTCCAACTATGCTGTCGAATTGTTGATAAAAGCTCTGGAACATTATACACCATCAAGATCAGAAGCTTCTCTTGCAAACATGATAAAGGATAAATGTATCAATGAACTTGGTTTTGAACAGGCTCATATTGACAGCGTCGGAAATATTATTGCTACAAAAGGAAACGGCGCACCCAGGATATTACTTTGTGGCCATATGGATACTGTGCCAGGGCAAATACCCGTTAGGATAGAAGATGATTTCCTATATGGGCGTGGAGCATCTGATGCAAAGGCGCCGCTGATAGCAATGTTACTTGCAGCATCTGAATTTCCAAAGCAAAGAGGAACCATAATTTTTGCGGGTGTAGTGGATGAAGAAGGGAATGCAACAGGAGTCAAACAATTTGTCAAGAGCAAGATGATAGTAGATTATGCAATTTTTGGTGAACCTAGCGGCATTGATAATATAACTATAGCATACAAAGGTAGACTAGCAATTAGGCTTACATGCGATGTAGGAGATAGCGCTCATGCAAGTGCTCCGTGGCTAGCTAAAAATTCAATTGAAGAGATAATCGATTTCTGGAATGCAATAAAATCAGAAATTGAAAGAGATAGTACAAATAAGTACAAAAGTAATTCAATCAGTTGCAGCCTTACCGAAATTACAGGCGGTTCCAGTCACAATGTTACACCACAAAAAAGCAAAATAACAATAGATGTAAGAATACCCACTCATACTACATGCGAAGAAGTAATCGATATAATTAATGGAGTCATTACCAAGGTGGCTACTAAGAAAGGCATAAAAACAACATACAGAATAGAGGACAGAACAGAGCCATTTGAGGCAGATCATAGTTCGCCATTAGTCAGGGCTCTTTCACTTTCAATTCTTGACATACGTAAAAAGCAACCAACCCTTCTACGAAAAACTGGCACTGGGGATATGAATATTCTGGGTAATGCATTCAAAGTACCTGTTGTAACCTATGGACCAGGTGATCCGCATGCATCACATACTGCTGATGAAAGAATAGCGATCGCAGAATATATTTCTAGTATTGATGTATTTAGCAGAGCATTGTTTCATATATCAAGACTTCATAATATTAAAGATATTAGCACTACCAAAGCCAAAATATAGAGATAAAGAACAAATGCTAATATGCTTTGGCTCATTGGAATAGGCATTGATGGTTGCAAAGGCATTAGTCTTCATGCTCTAGAGGTTTTAAATACATGTGATATAGTGTATATTGAGAGATTCACGAGTAGTTTATCGGACAATGATTTGCAATATTTGAACTCTGTGATTGGAGAAAATGGTAAGAACATAATACTAGCACAACGATGGTTTGTAGAGGACGGACGTGAAATTCTCGAAAAAGCACGGGAAATGAATATAGCGCTCTTGTCGTATGGTGATCCAATGATTGCTACAACCCACACAGAACTTTATACTAGAGCTATTAAGAACGCAATCAATGTTAACATCATACATGCCGCGTCAGGCATATCGTCATTAATTGGCGAAACTGGCTTACACATGTACAAATTTGGAAGAACAGTTACTATTATGTCAGAACCACAATCAGCTATCAGTGTATATAATACCATTTTTGACAATTTGTTATTGGGAAATCATACATTGATTTTGACAGAATATAACATGTATCAAGACAGACCATTCTTTCTTGATCCAGCACAAGCGTTTAAAATGCTATTAAAAACAGAGGAAGACATAAAATATAATGCATTTTCTGAAGAAACATTTGTGGTTGTTACTTCTCGCATAGGGCTGGCAGGAAAAAAAATAATTTCTGGCAAAGTCAAATCATTAGTAAACATGGATTTTGGAGTGGGCCCTCATTCCGTAATAGTAACAGGATCGTTACATTTCACAGAAGTAGATGCTCTTACAACGATTACATGCAATCTAAACAAACCTAATGATAATACCACAAATATCAACAAAATTGCTGTCATTATGGTCAATAAATATGCTCCAAAGGCAAAACATGCTATCAAACAGATGAAAATCATTATTAAAGAAGAAAACAATCCCTACAAAAATAAGGGAACGACAGAAGTTCTCGAAAATGCAGAGTATTATATTGATGATGCAGAAAGATTTTTAAGACAGAATAAATTTGAGCTTGCAATATTATCCATGGGTTATGCAGAAGGACTAATTGATTCTCTGCGTTTTCAGAAGGGAATCAATCCATGGACTTCTCCATGAAGTATCTATAATAAATGTAGAGAAGAAAAATAATTAAATGTTAGACAAGATTATATATGCATACCAGGTCCGCTATTGTTGTCAAACGGCGAATTCTGACATATAGAGACATATTCATATTATTAAAACAAATTATATAAAAGAATTGTTGAATTTTGATGGATCTGCGGATCACCGTTATTAAAAATTAGAAAGAATTTATTATTGATATCATGGACATTTTAGTTGGGCAAGAATACACATGAGATCTAAAAATAAGAAATACTTCTCACTGGATGTCCCAAATGAACTGAAGCAATTCGTTCAAAACAACACATATTCTTTACTTATAAAAGGACATGCTGGAACTGGCAAAACCACTCTTTCGCTCACCATATTAAAAACACTCAGGATTAGAAGCAATTTTTTCTATATATCTACCAGGCTTTCCCCGAAGCAACTTTTTCTCTATTATCCATGGCTCGATAAATTTATTGGACAAGTGAGATCATCAGAACCAGACAAAACATCAGAATACAATTATAATTTATCAAGCTTTGAAGATGCCCGTCTAGACGAACCGGAATCACTCTTTGAGAGAATTACTAATCAATTAATGGATGTTAAAGCACCGATAATCATTATCGACAGTTGGGACGCTATTGCATCTTTTATGGACAAAGAAGCACGCATAAATAATGAGAGAGTACTACAAACGTGGCGGGAAAGAGCTGGCGCAAAATTAATTTTTATTAAAGAGGATCCAAATGACAGTTCTCTTGATTTTCTTGTTGACGGAATAGTAAAACTGGATCAGAAATTTTACAACAATATTAAAATGCGGGAAATTCAACTTTTAAAATTACGAGGAGTACGTATAAACAAATCATCATATTTATATACTCTTAATAATGGTACTTTTCGAAGCTTTAACCCTTATCATTCAACAGATTTTATGCCTGACTCTTTCACAACCATAAATAAAAAAGTAGAAGCTGCATTGAATACAGTTTACGACGATCAGTATATCAAAAGTGGTTATAAAGAATTAGATGTTGCACTTGGAGGAGGCTTTCCTAGAAAAGGAATTGTTATTATGGAAATTGAAGCATATGTAAATACAAAGATCACCATACCACTTCTAGCTAGAATAATGTCAAATTTTCTTAGAGCTTCTAATCCTATTTTATTTTACTCTCAAATTCTCGATACTAATTCAATAGTTAATTACTTAAAATCGTACCTATGTACTGATACTGATACCGACATAAGAAATGGAATTATTTTCTTGCCAACCAATAAAGTCAAGAATAATTTGGATCATACAACACCTTATGAGTATAATGGTACCACTAATACTGATTTAAGATATATGTACGAATTCGCCGTTAGGGCAAGGCGAGAGAATCCAAATAAACTTTTGCTGCACATAGCAGAATTAGCCTTGCCTAGAAAGACTTATGATCAGGAAGAAATAAGTGCAATTCAATCGATACTATCTATTAAAGAGGATATTGATCTTTCAATCATAATATCAAGACATTCACAAATTATACAGGAATTAGCAGACTTCTGTGATATACATCTAAGACTTACAATGATAGATGGAACCTTATTTTTGCAATCAATTAACCCTTGGACAAACATATTTGCAGTCGTAACAGGAAAATCTTTGGGATGTCCAAAAATCAGGCTCGAACCTATTGTTTGAAGATTATGTATTCAGACGATAGTATTCATTTACAATATTTTCTTCTATACCTACTGGCAATAACTCCGTCATCTGATCATAATATAATAGGAACCTATTACCTTTGTGAGTAATTCTGTAAACCATCTTGTTACCGCTGTTAACTTCTTGTACCAGACCAGTATGAATTAGAGAATCTAGATAAATTTTGCATTGATCATTACTCAGCATGGCTTTATACATTATCTTGGTTCGGGTCTCTTCTTTGCTAGCTGATTTAAGTATAGCTGCGATTACTTCGTAACGACTACGATTCTTCATTGTTATTATAAAAATTAAAACTTTCATTTCATATAATATGAACGGAACTTTTAAATAGAAATATCATACAATAGCATGAAAAAGTATATCTCAATCAATTTATTGATGGTGGTGAAATCTTGCCAAAAAGTTCTGCGAGTTGTTTATATCTACTTATGAACTTCTTACCTAATTCAGTGGTCTTAAAAATATATCGCTTTGAGATTGGTCGCTCTTGTATCTTCTCCAGCATTCCACAATCAAGAAGGAAATTCAGATATTCATTAATTTGCTTAGAATTTAAATTGCATCTATACATAACATGAGTCTTTCTGGCTCCATTTTCGCACATCGAAAGTATAAATTCAATTATTTCTAACCACCCTCTGTTACTCCAGCCTGTTGAATCTAACGGCAATTATTAACAAAGTATCTGCCTAGCTATCGCTTTTAATGCTAAACATACTTTTTAACCCAAAAAGAACCTAGAAGATTCATATATAGCGGACTATTTCTGATTAAATACACTTATAATATGACGTTCTTTCTTTTTAGACTTTTCCTTTTGTGAGGATTATAAATATTTAAATAATAATGATGATGCACTCATAGTGAGCAAAGACTTACTGCAATCATACATAAAACCAAGTGCTAATAGTTTTATTCGCATGATTGATGCAACTATCAACGTTTTGTATAAGGAAAAGCGAACAGGGCGCATCATTGGTGGAAAGATTAGTGGTGGCTTTGCTAATTTGCATATCCCAGAAAACCTTGTAATTGTTGGTGATATTCATGGTGATTTGAAATCATTTTGCCAAATCCTTCAGGACATTGATTTTGAGAGATTTCTTGCAAACCCTAATAACAAGATAATATTCTTAGGTGATTATATTGATAGAGGAAGTAATTCAATTGGAATTTTATATATAGTATGTTATCTAAAAAATAATTATCCTAATTCTGTTATATTGATGCGTGGAAATCACGAAGCTCCTGTTGAGTTTCCGTTTTCGTCACATGATCTGCCATTCAAGATCGCAGAAGATTATGGAAAAGAATTGGGAAACTTAATTTATAATGACAAAATTTTAACTCTTTTTCGGTTACTGATACTTGCCACATTGATACAAAACCAATTATTCCTAGTTCATGGAGGAGTACCTATTAAAGATAGAAGTGTAGCAACAAATTTTAGAAGATTAATTGCTAGTGCGTATGAAAACCACATTTATGATAATACTATGCAAGAAATATTATGGAATGATCCTCGACAAATTCAAAATAGTCACAACTGGGAGTACTCCAGAAGAGGAATTGGTAAACATTTCGGAATGAACATTTCTAGGAAGTGGTTGAGAATGACTGGAACCAAAGTCATTGTAAGAGGACATGAACCATGCCAAGGATTTAAGATTGATCACAATGGGATGGTGGTGACATTATTTTCATGCAGGGAACCATATCCGAATTTTACCGCAGCCTATATTTCACTATCTTATCACCAATTGCAATCAGTTAAGGATGGAATAGATTTAGCATTCTTCATAACAAAAATATAAGTTTTAATTAAATCCCAAGCGTTAATTTAATCTCTTTGCAACGTTTTCTCAAGGAGACTGTCGATATATCAGCTACTTGACAAATCTCTACTTGCCTAAGGAATTCATTACAGTTTTGCGACGCCAAATAAATTACAGCTCCTGCAAGCGCTCTTGGGTTTTTACCTATGGAAATTCTGTTTTGTTGTACTTGTGAGTAGATTTTCAATGCTTCACGTTTGGTTTTTTCATTCAGACTCAATCTATTTGCAATAAGAGTAACATAATCTGGCCCATGAAGGACAGGCATCTGTAAAGAAAGCTCGCGTAATATCAACTTATAATGAGACATTACATCTTTACTAGGCAAATTACATACTGAGGCTACATCTGAGATGGTTTTTGGTGTTGCTGTCTCTCTACATGCTGCATATAATGAAGCTCCTACTAATCCAAGAGTTGATCTACCTT
>JAICSL010000286.1 GCA_025936955.1 Nitrososphaeraceae archaeon | reverse complement strand
TAACTAACTAACTAACTAACTAACTAACAATGAAAGATGTATTTCAAGAAAATGAGAGATAAGAATGTAAGTTCACTAGTAGTAACTGACGAAAATAATACACCTGTAGGCATAGTAACGGAACGTGATTTGGTAAGAAAAATATGTGTTAATGATGCAAGTAGTAGAAATACCTTAGTACAGGATATGATGTCTTCCCCACTAGCTACTATTGATGCTATATCTCCGGTTGAAGCAGCTGCTGATGTAATGATACAGAATAAAGTAAGACACCTACTTGTTGTAGAGAATAATGATATACGCAAACCTCTAGGTATAATTACTCTTACTGATTTCGCAGGTTATTTAAAAGAAAATTTGAATATTGACGATATAAACGCAAAGATACTAGAATCTCTAGAAGAAAATGTGAAGTAACATTCAGTCATTGAATGTTATTTCTTACAAGACATGAATTAGAGTAATTTTTAATAAACCAAAAAGGAATTAAAGATTGAATACTTGTCGTATAACATTCTACATGTACCTAATGAGTGGCAACGATGATATTGTTTATTTCTAATTCATATTCACAAATAATGCTCTAATCTAATTATTATCCTCACATTTTGCTTTTTAATTGTCTTCTAAAATGTGCGCCAATCAAAGGATTTACAAGATATGGCAAAGTATGCTTAAACCATACTCCTGCTCTTAAATAAAAAGGAACCACTATTTCAAGACGCCTAGAATTTGCTGCAGCAAGAACTGCTTTTGATACTGCCTTTGATTCAAGCATAAATCCAGTATAATTTGGCTTATGGTTCACAAAAGATTCATTGTTAAAGAAACCCGTTTTCACGCCAATGGGACTTACTACTGTGATCCCTACACCAGTTCCATATAGCTCGTGATAAAGAGATTCAGAAAAACCTAACATCGCATACTTTGAGCCACTATATCCAGCTAGACCTGCTACCCCAAAACTTGCAGACAATGATGCAACATTTACAATATGCCCTGAATGTCTAAGGAGCATAGACTCCAAAAATACTTTGGTGCAATAAACCATTCCCAAATAATTTGTTTGCATAACTGCTTCTATTTCCTCGATACTCTGATCTTTCACATTACCATAAATTCCAAAACCTGCATTATTTACTAGTATGTCTATATATTGGAATCTCTGCAGTATTTCCTTTCCCATTTTGATGACATCTTCTCTTTTTGATATGTCGCAAGCATATACTACTACCTCTTTAGGTCTATTAGATTCTAAATTTGTTTGCAATATTTTATTCAGTTCATATAGTCTTGATTCCGAGCGAGCCACAAGTATTAATACATCTGCACCATTGTCTGCAAAATCAATAGATGCCTGCCTTCCAATTCCTGAAGAGGCTCCAGTTATCAGTACAATTTTTCCTTCATGCTTTTTAAGCCTCACTTTTTTATTGTGTTTGCTTTCTTTTTTTCTTTCATCACTCATCTATATCATCAAATAACATACAAATTATTCTTAGGTATGTACTTACCTTGTGGATGAATGGGAATTCTAAAGTTCCACTGTGATTTCGAATAAACATGTCAGATTTTATTATATACGAATCTGTGCGGAGGTGGAGAGAGATCGGGATTCGAACCTATGGCTGCTAGTCCCGGATACATAGTTTTCAAATTATAACTACATGTGAATCGCGAATCGGTGTCTAATGATAAGTGACAATTCTATCAATTTTTATTTATATTTTTCCTTCTCTTTTCTTATTCTATTTGAAAACTAATATTACTTTCCTAAGGATGTGAAGCACATTTGGTCTTATTGTTGGGCTAAAAATATAGATTTTACTGTGATATGTCTATGTTATCCCTCTATTACAACTTAATCAATTGGTTTAGCAAATGAAAGTTGATATCCATCAGGTTCGAATATATGGAAATATCTCTCACCCCACGTAGCATTCTTAGGCTCGCCTTCAAAACGTATCATATTTGAGATCCTTTTATTATTCTTTAAATATGAATATAATTTATCTACATCTTCAGTATGGAAAATTATTCTTCCAAAATGTCTTCTTTTAAACTCATTTTTATTATCATTGTTTCGACTTAATTCCAAATTTAGATACATCTTGGGAATATTTTCACCAACTTCATACGTAGTAAAAGTGTCATTACAGGAGCCGCCGTAAACCAATTTCCAGCCTGGTATTTGGGAATAAAAATTACAAGACCTTTCCATGTTACTAATTATCAAGGTTACTGCAGAAATCCTGTATACCTTCATTGTATTATGTCTTCTACCATCGATAGATTATATCCTTATTATTGTATGATACCTGAATTGTTAATCAGGAATTAGGCTTCAGAACAGATGTGATATTAAAACTCGGTTTGGTCATATTAATAGCATTATTCAATTTTTGCTGCCAATATTTTACTATTCTCAATATCCATTACATTGTCTTTCCATACCACACTAAACTATTCATTATTTATCTAAACATTCATTTTGAAAATCAAACTTGTTAAGGTATCTTCATCTTCTTACATAATATATCAATACGCATAGACTTTTATACATCATAAAAAGCTTAAGAAGATTACAAAATGAAAGAAGGACGAAAATTATGTAGAATGACTATTCCAACGGTCTTTGTAATTCTTATTGTGAGTGTTAGTATTGTTAGTACTATTATTATTCTCGATTATTTTAAAGTGATACGATATGCGGCAGCACAACCATCAATAACAAAAGATACTAATCTTAAAGTTGAATCTGTAGTTAGTGGTCTGTCTTCTCCAACGAGTATGGCATTTCTTGATAAGAATACTATTCTAATATTGGAGAAAGATGGTAATGTCAGGTTAGTATCAAATGGCCAGTTACAACAGCAGCCAGTATTACAAGTACCAGTCGATATAAGAAG
>JAICSL010000175.1 GCA_025936955.1 Nitrososphaeraceae archaeon | reverse complement strand
ACGCCATCCCCGTGATTTCGGCGTTGGCTGAGATTCCACATCTCGGGCGTCCGGGACATGGGCAATATGATCCGCTGGTACACATGACCGTGGAATTTGCCCGCGAATACCTGCGCCGGGTGCAACACAAAATTGGTGAACTCGATATTCAAGAAGTAGAGCTTCGCCGTTTGGAAAACAGTCCTGAGCTGCCGAAGTTTTATCGCCGGCAGGAACGAGTTAGCGAGAATTCAGGATTACCAGTGACCGGCCTTTCCCCCAGCAGAAGCTTGGCAAAGTAATCCTATCGATCAGCAGCCTTCCTGAATCCAAGACCGCGCAGGATCAGCCAAAGGCAAGCTGAATACAAATGTAGCTCCACTACTGTTGGTATTATTCCATCCACTTATTTTCCCTCCCTGAGATTCTATGATCCTTTTTGATAAATATAGACCCAATCCCGTTCCTATCAAAGATTTTGAAGCGAATTTTGTAAAAAGTCTTGGAAGTATATCTGGATGAATCCCTGTACCTTGATCTCTAACTTTTACTGTAACTTCACTTTGTTGTGAGGGTTTCTGTTTCTCTGCTTTATTAATAACGTTTTGGTTAGTTTGTTCCAGTGTAACCAATATAGCGTCACCGTCTTTGCTAAACTTAACAGCGTTATCTAATAAATTGTGTAAAACCTGAGATATTCTTTGTCGGTCTGCCTCAACAATGATATTGCCTTTATTGACTACCTTCGTCTCTTCAGGTATATTGTTGTAAATTACTGATATTTTCCTTTTTGTCGTAGTAGTAATGGTCTGCTGTACATCCAACACAACGGCTTCTACAACCTCGTGCAGGTCTAGCCGTTCATTATTAAAATGGAATGTTTGACTTTCGATTCTTGTGACATCTAAAATATCCTTAATTAATCTATGGAGTCTTTTAGCATTCCTATATATCGCCTCTATTGCTCCAAGAGCATCATGTTCTAGCAGTTCCTTATTTGTACTAGCCAGTTCTGCATATCCAAGAATTGATTGTGTCGGTGTCCGCAGCTCGTGAGCTGCTATATTGATAAATTCCTTTTGTATTTTATCATTAATTTTTAGTTGTTGATATAATTCTACTTGTTTCCAAAGGTTTTCAAAAATTGAAATGTAAGATACAACAGTTGGTTTGCTGGTAGAATATACTGCTAATCCAATAGCATCTACAAAATTTTTCTTTGAATCGTCTACTTTTTCTATTACTAGAGAACTTTTTCTATCAACTAATACTATTGTTACTGTGGTAACTATCTCTCCTAACTTTACGTCAATAGATCGAAACTCAAAGAATTGATTGCCCTGACGCTTTTTTACTTCAAGTAGTTCTGGAGGTTGTTGTTCTAGTTCTTCGCCCACTTTGTTTTCTTCTTTTGCGTTATTTGGAGTAACTAGTATATCCTGAAGAATACTGCGAATTCTGGGATTAATTGGTGATAGCACCTTAACGTTTACATTCTGTTCTGTTGTCTTTTCTTTTAATAATTTTATTATTCCAATCTGTTCTTCTCTTAAGAAAGTATTTAAAGTAGGAAAAATCAAGAGTATTTCCTTTTTAGCTGACTTTACTGTTTTTATGAATAAATTCTGAATGTGTTGTGGGCTTTGAATAATTTCGGTACTGCCAAAAGTATCACCTGCTTCAATTTGCTTTATCCTTTGCTCTAGAGGAGTAGCATTGCTCCATAAAGTTTCAAACACATTGTTCTGTTGTTCTACTAACGCTTTTTCGATACTGTAAATAGCTTGAGATCCCGATCTATTCTCCTCTGATGTTCCAATAGCTAAATACTCTGTTTCGGTCACAATAAAGTTGACCTTGACTCTTTCTAAATGGCGAAGTTCAACTATTCCTTCCAGATCCTTGCAATATTTTAGATTGTTCTTTGTGATTTCTGTAACGTACCTGAATTTTATGTCTTTGGTATATCTATCTGCTATTATATTTTTGATGGATAGAACGTCTACATTTGATGATGGAATCGTAGATTCTTCACAGTAAGATATTCTAGTTTTTGCATTACGTACTATCTGCTGGTATGTCTTCATCATCTCTTGGGAATCGTAAAAAATAGCTGTCTCTTTGGTAATATTTGGAGGATCTGTAGATGTAGGTAGCAAAGGATTAGGCAACTCACTCATCGAAATCTATAACACCTATTAATTCTAATAAAACCCCTGTAAGATATGAACATAAAATTTTATTATCTTCTCCCAGCACTATTTATTTACCTATTGGTTTGTGATATTAATAGTTAATTGGGCAGAAGATTACTATCTCTTAGACTTTACAATATGAGAGAAGATACAACCAGTTTCCAAAGATTGCAATACGAGTGAACCAGAAATATTCATAATACGATTTCCCGTCTAGCATTTATATTTTGATACTCGTTATTGAATTTTATTTTGGTCGTAGTGAGCCAAGATGTTTGGCAATAAAATAGGTGCATTATCTAATATACATTGATTATTTCTTGACTATCTAACAATAAGAATTGATTAATACATGTATGATTTTTTAAAAACAATTAAATGAATGAATATTTCATTGCTTGGTGGAATTTAGAAAACTTATTTGATATAGAAGATTCGCTTCATAGGCCACCTAGGCTAAAAGAGTTATTAAAAGATGAGCTTAAAGGATGGAATGAAGAAATTCTAAGTGCCAAAATCGGTCAACTCTCTAGAATAATCGTAAAAATGAATGATGGATTAGGCCCTGATCTTTTAGGCGTATGTGAAGTCGAAGATGGACCAGTAATCAACAGATTACTTGACAACATGAACAGTAGTTTAGATAGAGACTATCATGTTGCTCATGAGCAGGTAGAAGATAAGAGAGGAATTGAAGTAGCTTTTATTTATGATGGAGCAAAGTTTGAAATTGGAAAATCGAAAGAGGATAAAAAAAATGAAGTCTATTCCCATCGTGTGTTACGGACTGAAGCAACAAGGAATATACTACAAATCAACTTTAGGCTCAAATCATCGAACAATTACCTTGTTCTTATTGGGAATCATTGGACGTCGCGGAGTAGAGGAGAGCTAGAAAGTGAACCCTTTCGAATAGCCGCTGGAGAAGCTTTGGGTTATTTCCATAAGCAGATTCTAAGAGAAATAGGAAGAGATGCTGCAATCCTAGTAATGGGCGATTTTAATGATCAACCTTTTAATAGATCGATTATGGACCACGGACTGGGGACACCATATGAGGTTCAGGTGGACCAGGCACATGACGAATTACCTTTCTTTTATAACCTTATGTGGGGATTAATGGTCGATGGCTTAGCCAGCTTTTATTATACACGAAAAGATACAACAATCTCAAAAAACAGTTATACTGTATTTCCTAACATGTTAGATCAGTTTATGGTATCAAGAGCTATCAAATTTGGGATTCATATCAAGGTTAAGGAATCCTCGGTGGCGATTTTAAAAGATGATATGCATGATGATGGACCATTCCAAAAGCCTATTGAATTTGGTAGGCCTGCCATTTGTGGTCAACCAGGTGAATTAAACAAAAATGGATTTAGCGACCATTTTCCAATCTCGTTAGTATTGCAGGAAGAGTAGAACTGATCAATATTATCATGTCAACTAATAACCCGAGGTGACTTTTTTATGTATGAATTTGATATTCTAAAAATCGTGCAGCATATAATAAAATATAAGGAATCAGTTCTCAAATAATTGCATATGAGTTTAAAATTGTATCATTGCTAATCACATATACTCTACTGGAATATCTACAACCTATACAGCCTGACGATCAGAACAAGGTTTTTTATCAGTTATGTAAACTGCACTAAATTTCGTTTCTATTATATGATAGCTGGCATAAATCATTTTATCATCAATGACTTTGAAAAAATATATTGGTGATATTATCCGTATAATCTTAATAAGATAAGTAATCTATAGACAAGTATGAAAAGATGGAAGTAATATGGACAAAATTCTAAAGTCGATACTGAAGCGGCAGATACCATTTCTAATAGGTGGTACTATAACTGGAACAATTATGACATATTACTTTGGTTTTCTATTTACAATTGTAGTGAATAGTGCTATGTGGTATGGCATTTCTTACATCTTTAACAAATATTACTGGAAATCAAAAGGCCTTGACGACCAAAAGTTTCTTATTCAATATATTATGTCAAAAATAATTCACAGAAAAAAGATTAGGAACCAGTAATATTTAAAAAGTCTAAATTGTAAATTTATTTTATGAACACACGTAGCATATATCGTGTCAGGGTTCTTGTTCCAAAAAATGTAATTGAGTTATGATAACTGGATAAATTGAAGGATTTCTGTACAAGAGGTTGCGATTGAACTTGAACATTATGAGAATATGCTAGAGCGAGTCAAACAGCAAAACATTATAACATGTTACGCTCTGGTATCTGATCGTTTTCATCCATTTAGTAATCGATTATTGATTCAAGTTCGTGACCTTTATCTGATAATCTGCATTTTACTATAGCGAAATTTCCTTATACGATTGTATTTCTAGTATTCCACTTCTTTCAAGTTCTTTCAACAAAATTGCCTATGGTTTACTACTTATTTTAATTTTAATGTATTTCTGAATTTCTTTGCCGTCTAGGATTTGTAGTACAGCATAATGGGATCAATATATT
>JAICSL010000236.1 GCA_025936955.1 Nitrososphaeraceae archaeon | reverse complement strand
TGTCTGGTACCACAACAATGTTTGGTAGCAATACATTAAATTATTATTGCATGAGCTGTGGAACAAAGCACAACCAAGCTTCATGCCCCAAATGCGGGTCAAAGATGAAGAGGGTTGGGACTTGATATTTTGAAGGTTGTATTGATTAACATGATAAATTTAGATAATACACCAATATGCATTTTATAACCTTAGAATAATAAATTTCTTGTTATATTCACCCTAAATAATAGCATTAATCAAATAGCCAAAATAATCAATTAGTGACTATTTTATTAAATCATCCTTTGGCATTGACCTTCTGATATCTGTATCTTAACTTTTTCAAACTTCATGGATCTGTTAGAGATGCACCCTTACAATCCCAACTCTGTGATATGCAGATCTACTATTTTTGAATTTCCCTGAATAGTTTTTTCAATCAAATTGAGATCGAATTAGAGCACAAATAATCCTGAAACCGTTACTTTGACTATAGTTATTACTATATACACAGTTATTGAATTCTTATTTGAATCGAGTTCCCCATTCATGGGAACTTTAACTTATTCCTTCACTAGAATTATCGAATTAATCATGTCATGCTCATTTATAGTTCATTTGTTTGTAACTAAGGCATTTGCACTCTCATAAATCTATTTTCTAGATCCTGCAATATGTGGTTGATTGATGAGCTATGTATCATTTGAGATAGGTTATAAGAAAATATCTACAAATTTCCCATTAGATCGCAAGTCTCGACAAATCAATTGAGTTTTTCACGGTCTTATGAAAAATTCTATCGAATAATTGGCCTTCATAAACAAGAATAAATGGTGAATAGGCAGTAACAAACTACTATTGGGATTATACATAGAGAATCAGCATCTAGAACCGGTAGGCTATACTAATCAAACACAGATAATATTAAGATCCGAGAAAATGTATACTCCTATAAATACTTAAATTCCTATCCTTGATCGATGAATAGTATGACAGGAGATGAAAGATTCTCGCGATTTTTAACTGAAGGACAAGATTGGGAAAGAAAAGCTACCAGCATACAAGGCGTATTTATACTCAGATTACCTGCTTTCAAAGGAAGAGCTGCGTCATTAGCTATTCAAATCAATCCTGTAGATTCATCTGGCTCAGCGACAAAGAAAAAGGGGATTATAATACGATCTGCTTCTGAACTTGAGGAAATCAGCAGTCTTCTTAGAAATCCAAAAATTTCTCAGTTAGCTAAAAATATAGATGAAATAAATCCTAAAAGAAAGGAATCTTCAGATACAAAATACAATTCAGATATTTTTGAGATCTAAGAATTGGAAAGGAGAATACTGTTATTAATTCACCAACAAATAGCACAGTGAATACAATAGTATTGACAGACCATAGATATCATATTTCACATATACTAATAAGAAATACTCAATTCTCATTAATTAAAATCTTTTTCTGATATTTGCTTAAAATTTAATCAGCAACGAAAATTTAAACACCCAAACTCATGCCAATGAATGGTGAAAACCACTATAGCTATTAAAAAATTAGTATTGGTAAAAATGATTTTTTGAATCATAGCTAGGTCTAGGGAAAACATATTCTTATTCATTCACTTGTAAAAATAATGTGTAGAATTTTTAAATGCAAGTTAAATCCTAACTAATGTCATAGTGGGTAGTATTCATACATTTACTGGAAAAAAAATTGATCCACCAAACATTTATTCTGGGATGACAGTTTCACAGCTGATTAATTTTTTCAGTTCAACAGGGTACAATGCTCGCCGATTAGCTGAGGCATCGGAGATCATGAAAGATATGATTGATACAGATTCAACAGTCTGCTTGACATTGGCCAGGGCAATGACTCCGATTGGTATGGGCAAGTCGATCTCAACTATGATTGAAAACGGCTTTATTGATTGGATTGTTTCCACCGGCGCTAATGCATATCACGATTTACATTTTGCCTATGGTTTACCAATACGTCAAGGTCACTTTAATGTTGATGATGATGTATTGTACTCAAAACAAATTGTCCGAATCTATGATGTCTATATAAAAGAGATGGGAACCATACAAGCACAGGATATTATTGTTCAGAATGACCTTAATACGTTAAAAGTAGGTGAACAAGGTTTATCGACTGCCGATATATCGTATGCTTTGGGTAAGGCTGCTAAAGAAGGTTCAACCTATCCTGAAAAATCCTTTTTAGTATCCGCATATGAAAATAATGTTCCAGTTTATCTGCCATCAGTTAGTGATTCCTCAATTGGACTTAATATGCTTCCATTATTATTCAAAGGAAAGGGTATTTATCCTAATATAATTTTGGATATTGCGGAATCTGCAGCGATTTTATGGAAAAGCAAAAGATCAGGAGGAATAGAATTAGGAGGAGGAGTTCCAAAAAACTTTTTTCAGCAAACAGGTCCAGCATTATATCAAATATTAAAGATTAAGGAAGGTGGACAAGATTATATTATTCAACTTACGGATTCACGACCTGATACAGGTGGCCTTTCTGGTGCAACTTTGCAGGAGGGCAAGAGCTGGGGAAAGATCAAGACATCACACAAAGGAAATGTGATTGTTTATGGAGATGCATCAGTATACTTTCCCATTCTATGTGCATATATTCTTTCAGAGTGCAGCCCAAGAAAGATAAAAATGTTTTATAAGAATAAAAATAAATGGGTCGAAGAATTGAAGGACAGGTATTTACAAAAAAATTCAATATAGGGTGAGTGAAATTAATGAATCAGCTTTATTCTTTCGCGTTATTAACTCACACTGTTTGATCAATTCACATTAATTTAGAAAATATTATGTTTACCCTCTTCTCCGTTAGGGTTATAAGTGTTTATCTACCTGACTTTCTAACAGAAGATGTCTGATACAAGTCAGCTTCTTGTACGTAGAATCAAGGACGGGACAGTAATTGACCATATTGAGGCAGGGAAAGCCCTATTTGTTCTGCATGCCCTAAGTATTACAGGTAAAGAAGGGAATGTCATTACAGTTGCTCTAAATGTTCCTAGTAGCAAACACATAAAGAAGGATATTATAAAAGTTGAAAATCGATTTTTAAAAACAAATGAGACCAATAAGCTTGCTTTAATCTCGCTTCATACAACTATTAATATTATTAAAGATTACAAATTGGTTGAGAAACGTAAGATTCAGCTTCCGGATTCAATCGTTGGAATTTTTAAGTGTCCAAATTTAAGATGTGTAAGCAACGGCGAGGAAGGTATCAAGCCCATCATCGACATTATCAAAAAGGAAAATATTATCCTGAGATGTAGATATTGTACAAGGACATTGACTACTGGCGAACTGGTATTTTAAATAACCAATTAATTGGAGGTCAATATCCTGATTAACGGATACTACAAAAGCAAGAAGAGAGACAATATAGATTGTAACGACCTGATACTCTGATAATTCAGTGCACAGAATTCTAAAAAAGAATGATTTCATTTTGGTTTGATGTAACAAATCAAACTGATGATTCC
>JAICSL010000024.1 GCA_025936955.1 Nitrososphaeraceae archaeon | reverse complement strand
TTCTAAAGAATTCTGGTGTCTTCAAAATGTTAGAAGAATTCATCAGTATGAAAAACGGCAATTATACCAGTAATGATCAAGACATTATCTACATGCAGGCAAAGAAGGTGTCAATAAAACCAAAAGAAGAGCATAAAGGGAAGAAAAAAGGAGATATAACAGTCACTATAGATGGCGAACCAATAGGAATCCTACCTGCAACATTCCAAGTCTATCAAGATGCATTAACAATCAAAATGTAGCACGATACACATGAAGCGAATTATATTTTGGAGCAGACTTCTTGTTTTAGATACTTAAGTAATACAAGAAAGGAATAGTATAGAAGTGGAAAAAGCTAAATCTAGGATCACATAATCTACTTTATTATTCTCGAAGCCACGATCCCGATAATACCATTATATACCATTCAATACCCAATGATACTAGTTGTTATATATCATGTAGTCAAGAGTACAGAATATATGTCAACATCAAAAAAACAAGATCGAAAGCAAGATAACAATAATAACAATATTACAGAAACATATTCACAACTTCAACGCGAACAGGAACAAGCAATAACCAAAGCATTAGACGAATCTAAAGATAACATAAAGAAAACAACAAACGAAGCAAGAAGAGAAATTCCACGTTATACGGATGTTGTTTCTGATTATCAGGAAAATACAGTTCAAGCAATTAGAGAAGTTGCTGATGCTTTTATAGAATCTCAAAAAGACATAATTGTCAACTCATTCCAACTTTGGTCAAATTGGATGATGTCTCCAAGACAAATAGCCGAAGATTACTCAAATGCAGTGAGTAATATAGCAGACAATGCGATATCTGCAACAAGATTAGCAAATAATGCAATATCTGCGAATCTACAGACATTCAATACCTCTGTTCAGACTGCTAAAGAGAGTGCAAAAGAATTTTCGAAAATGAGCGGTAACACCGTAAAAGCTCTCCAACAAGTATCGAAGTATCCTGATAGGCACTTTGTTCGCAGTTTGGCAGATTAATAGGATACTTCACTAGAAGAGATAGATGTGGCTACATACTTACCGAGGAAGTAAATGGCCACTACCACTGGTCACAACGGAAAATATGTACAACTTTTCCATTATTTGAAAAATTTTCTGAAGAAGAATACAATACTTGTTAATAATAAGTTGCGCCATTAGAAATCAACTTTCTGCAACAATATGTATCAGGGCAAAACTGTGCCGATGCAGACTCTACTTGTTTCTATCCTCCATCAATTGGCTAAAATTATGTGTGTAAATGGATTCCCTCTTGTGTTGTTATTTTGCACTAGAGGACTACATACAATCGTGTATTGAATCCCGTCAAACCAGTTATCTATACAGTTTCTTATATTGCCATTATAATCCGCAAAATGATGCATATACCTACAATCATATGTAACTGTCAGAGTGGAATCATTTAGTAGTATTAATTGTCCATTTGGTTAGTATTGTACTCCTACTTTTAGCAACGATATTAGCATCAATACACCTTATTGCCAAGTATTATTTCGTAATGTTTTATTCTGGGTGGACTAATTGAGTCAAATCTGTCATGCATTCCAGTGAATGCGTTAACTATACTGGTTATTTATACTGCTTTAGTATACTGTAAAATGAGGTATAGTACAAACAGGGAGTAAACTAAATAGACAACTGCAATCAGACTAACTACCACATTAAACCATTCTAACAAAAGTTGATCCAATAATGGCCTATGTCCAGATACCTATGCAATTTAAATTATATTTTACCGTGTTTGGATATTAAGATCTCCTAAAGGAGCGCAAGAATAGAATCTCGAATTAACGAGACCTATGACGCCCTTTCGGGAACAACACAAATAGTTTGTTAAATAAATAGACCGACATAATTAAAAATATTTGTCCTTTCTTATCCAACGGGATTAGTCCTGTTTTGCTGGTATTACCTTTCGCCGGTACTTCTGGATTATATGACCATGTATTTTACACTGAATTCTCATAATTCCAAATACTTAATTAAAATGATAGGGATTGTTACAGTTAATTTTTAACATAGAATAGTAATTAAATTTTTGGATAAAAGAATTATCTTTAATTTAGATATCCATTAGTATAAGCAAACACTTCAGCATCTAATAATAGCACTAATTTCCTCAATTCAAATATATGCATACATTTGTAATGTTTTTTTGAAATAAGTATGAACAACACGATATTTGCAATTGTTGCCGTCATGGCAGCTACAGCTTTACTGACAGGCGCACTAGTTATAGCACCAGTATCAGCAACATCAGGCGATGGTAATACCATTACCAAAGAAAAGAACAAGGCAAAAGCCATAGCCAGTGGATTTGGTACAATAGCTGCGAACGTACAGCTAAATTCAATCTGCTTCGTCACAGCAGCCTGCATTTAGACTGTCGGCATTCTCAAACAACCCTCCTTTTTTATTTTTCAAGTTATTACAATATAATACATTTTACTGGTTACCTGTGAAGGGACAATCAGGATATCTTCCTTGAATTGAATTTTGAATGTCTTATGTGTATTAATAGAGTTACTATGAATAGTAATTATTACAAATGATATGCTAGATTTACTTAAATGTAACAATAGTAGATGATGCTATCAGGTTTTGTATCTGAAATGTCAAAACAGAAGCTAAAGTCATCCAATAATAACAGTGAAGATGATATGAAATATCAAACTAACCAGCCTATGATGAGAACAAGAATCATCTAGAAGAAAAACAAGAACAGCAACCTATAGAAATAACAACAAACCATGTTTTATATATGTTAAATTTAGATGAAGATTATTTTATTTAGTCGTTTAGTAGTAGCGTTAGACAAAGAATAAGAATATGATGATGGTGGTATAGAAATGGGAATTGCGTAAATCCGGAATGAGATTCAAGCCATGCATAAAGATCAGCTAAGACATCTTTGGTATGGGTTCACTTTCTGTTGTCTTGTCCACTGAGATGAAGGAAGGATAGAAATAATATCCTGCTGCAGAGAATATAATAGTGTGATGTCTAATGTTGTTGTTGTTTTCTAAACTATTTACTATGCTATTTCATCTATCATTTTACTGCTAAAATCTTTCTCAATCAAAATAAAACCAGACTCTTGATAGCGTATATACAAATGAAGAAAATCTTTCAGGAATTAATTCCAGTTTTTGCTGCGGTATTTGTAACAAAATCCTTAGACGCGTTTCATATAGTTAGTGCTGAGTCTTTCCCATCGTCTCTAGTTCAGGCACATTTAAAACAAGGTGCAATGAAAAGTATGATAATAGATGGATTGCGGTTAGCAAATCATTCTTCCCAACAGTGGCAACAAAAGCTGCAGCACAACCCGTCTTATCAACAAGAGCAACCACTAATCACTAATGAAATGAATATCCGCAATGATAAACTTGACAATCATTCGCCAAGTGTTACATCTGAATTACCATTCTGATTAGAGGTTGTTACCGAATCTTTTTATTGTGTTGTTCTTAGTGTCTGTAAGTACCGCAGCCGCACAACAGCAACAACCACAAACGAGTCAAGGACTGCCACTAGTTGTCATACCTGCTATTACAGGAAATATCCTTGCTGTAGTTTCATTCTTGATTGGTACATCTTCTTTTATTTTGGGATTGAGAATGCAAAGTGCAGCAAGAACAACTACTACAGTAATGACACCATCGTCTTCAATAATGTACAAATATTTTGAGTTATTGATATTGGCTCTAGTTGTCCCTTCAATACTGATAAATATCTACGGTATACTTTTAGTTGGAAGCCATCTATATCTACAAGACGCTCCCTACTTATTATTGCTTTTTGCTCTTTTCATACCCGCAGGAGCGATATTATTCTTGGTCAGAAAGTTACGTGTATTATAGGTCTAAATCCACGGCTAAGCGTTTACTGTCAACTATTCTTTTATACTGTGTTTTATTCTGGGTGGACTAATTGAATCAGATCTGTCTTGCATTCCATCCAACCCGCTGTGATATCTGATTCTTCAATCTCTCTTAAACATGCGTCTCAATATCCCTTTACAGTGTAGTACATTGTACTATTCATGTGGACGTCCAATATAAGAACTACAATTTAGTCAATCTATTTTATCCTAATGAAGACAAGAATAATTTCAGAATTAAAGAATGGACTTTGTCTCGATAGAAGAGAAATAACAATAATGCACGAGCAAGTAATTACTCTCATAGAGGGTATTGCAAGAAGAAGTTTTAAGGTTAAAAGCGTACTCTATGGGAGAGCTAAAGCAATTGCTATAATTAGCATTTTATTAATTATATCAATATCGTATGGCTTATTTTTTTACTTCCAAGACAGTACAGAAAGAATCGTCAAAAATAATTTATTTGCTCAACAAAGGGATCGTCAGATTATCGCAACAAGAGATCTTTCTCAACATATTGCATCAGACCTAAGTCTTGTAACAGCCAGACTTGATGGTTTATCAAATTCAATATATTTGCAGCAAGGAGATTTTACTAGTAACGAAACGAAAAAGTTAATGCAAGTTAACTTTTTGAACATACATGGTACAGCAGATCATCTTTTCATCGTAAACAATAACAATATAGTAACCACAGACATTACTGCAAGAGATGCAAAAACATTTGTGGGCACCGATATCGCACAGAAAGAATATGCAACTCAAGCACGAAAAAGTCTAGCGCCAGTATTTTCTAATGGATATGTAGGATTAGATGGTAAAACTAGAATAGGAATAGTCTATCCTATAATAAATGCACAAACAGGGAAATATTTAGGATTGGTAGGAGCAACTGTTCCCATTATACAATTCTTGTCCAATTATGAAAATATTTACAATATAAATTCGCAGTTCCTAGTCGCATATGATAAAAACAAAAACTACATAGCTACTCCAAGGACACAACTGTTAGGAAAGAACTTTTTTGCAAATGATGTTCAAGAATTCTTCCGCTATAATCAGATACAGAACGATCTATACCACAAAGTATTCTCAGCTAGACCAGGATATGCTGTATATGACTTTGGAAGTGGTGAAAGGATAAACACAGGTTATCCTGTAATTCTGTCTGGAAAGCCATCTTATTTTGTTTTTGTAGTAAGACCTACTTCTACAATATATTCTGATGTTGACCATGTTCTCCTTTCACAAAGAATACAGACATTTTCGTTGCTTGCAGGTGCTACTGTAGCAATTGTAGTTTTGATTGTATTTCTTATCAAATGGAATACTCTTCTACGACGAGAAGTTCATAGAAGAACAATGGAATTAGAACTATCTAATGACGAGATTAGAGATCATCTAACGCTTGTAGAAAAGGAACTGGAGCCTTTATATTTCGATTCTGAATCAAAATCTTATAAAAATATGCCATTTTAGAAGTGATATAGAATAAGTGAATTTATCTATGAGAGGGTCTAATCTTATTCAATCCTACGACTAATAGGATTATGTATGCTTCCGTATGTATCTACAGAATTTAAGCGAAATGACTTAGCTGTCCACTATGTAATGTTTGTTCTCATCAGGACTGGAAAAATTCAACTTGTATCCTCAGTCTGCCTGTACCATATGGTAATCGCGATGAAACGTTAGACAAAGTTTGGTTTGCTATATGTCATCAATGCAAAAAATATATTGTGTGGATAGACGAAGAAATGATACACCCTCAAGTCAATGGCCCCTCCGTTTTATCCCGTTCTGCCACAAGAAGTAAAAGAAACTTACATTGAAGCTAGACGCATTGTATCTTTATCCCAAGAAGTGCCGCAGCACTGTTAAGAGTAGAATAGAAAGTTTAGTTAAGGCTATACTTGACAACAGATTTAAGGAAGATCAAAGGCTCATCAGTAAAATCGGTATTCAAAAACAGAGGCTGCCAGTTATAATACAGCAATCTCTTGATTATTTAAGTGATAGGAAACAATGCAGTACATCAATTGGGTCTTATTGATGTAGACTACTATAACACAGCAATTTCATTATTTGGACTTGTTAATTTAGTAATTGAGGACATGATTACTAGACCAAGAAGGGTCCAAGGATTCTATGACAGTTTACCACAGGACATTAAAAATGGTGTTGACAAAAGAAATGGTAATAAAAAATAACAATTCACATCATTTTTACCACATTTGAGTGGGCGAATTGAGTCAAATTTGATTCACATCCCTCCGGGTTTGAACATTCCAATCCAATCTATACCTAGCAGAGCATATGATGGTCATTCATTCTTTTTGAAAAAAATACTGGAATACTGTTTTTATCTCTTTTAGCCATCTATTGTTCGCTTTGCATCGCCTTCTCTTGCATTTGATCTATTTGTTCTTGAGAGATTTCACCAAATAGGTTGCACCAATCCCTGCCAGAAATAATAAGGTTGAATTTCTTGAGTTCGGATTGGACGCATCTACCATTCGTTAGGATGTCCGTATTAATAGGATCAGAGGGTGAGAACCATTTACATGATAAACAATTCTCTGATTGCCATGTAATTCTTTTTAATGTATCTTTGGTACCTCCTGCTGTGGTTGTCATCTAATCTCGCTTCCAAGCACGAACTCTAAGGATAAAAAGAGTTCTCTTCTGGAAGGATTGAAAAGAGAAATAAAAATGCAATCAGTTTGCTACTATTACTCATTATTTTTGTAATAAAAGCTTGGATAAAAAGAAAGAAAAACATTTGACAATTTGTTCTTATCCGCCAATTTGCATGAAGGCAAAACTGTTCTACTATCTTCTAGGTTCAATAACACTAAGTGATCCTGTCCATTATTTTTTCGATAATAAAACTACAGTTTACATCTAAATTATCAAACGCTAAGCTGACAGAACCAGAAAAGGAAATCTTTTTACTATAGATACAATTATTGTGGAGAGCAATTACAACTATGCCAATAATACAAAGAAATCAGAAAAAGAATGGATTTGCAATAGCTACCATGCTTTATCTATCTATACTGGTTTTATCTGCGGCCATGGTCTTAACTCCTTCTCTATCTTTTGGGTTCCAAACTAATAATGGTAGTCACTATTCTTCTAGTAATGATACTAATTATAACAATGCTAATAATAGCCTACCAATAGCGGTTTTTTCAGCAGACTCCAAACCCTATGGCCTAACATATAGCGAATGGACTGCCAAATGGTGGCAATGGGGATATCTGATACCAAAAGATGTCAACCCTGCATACGATGATACAGGCAAAAATTGTGCTCAAAAACAAAATGGTCCGGTATGGTTTTTAGCAGGTACATATGGACATACTGTTAATCGGAAGTGCGATATTCCGCCTGGAAAAGCCATCTTATTTCCTATTTTGAATTCGGAATGTTCTTTTGCTGAATTTCCAAATCTAAAGACTTTATCAGAATTACGTCTATGTGCCAAAACTATTCAGGATCAAGTTATTACACTTAATGCAACTGTGGATGGAGTTCCTATATCCAATCTACATAAATATCGTATCCAGTCACCACCTTTCAGTTTTACTCTGCCCCAAAATAATATCCTTGGACTACCACCTAATGTCACTACACAAGCAATAGCAGATGGTAATTGGGTTTTCTTAAAACCTATTTCCGACGGTAGTCATAAAATAACTTTTAAGGGCGGAGTACAACAAGAAAGAGCAAGAGGAATCTCCAATAACGCTAGTACTAGTAATAATGATAGTAGCAGTAGTTCTTCATTTGCATTTCCAACTGGATGGGATTTTGAAACAACTTATGATTTGACAGTAAACAACAACAATTCAACAATTGGCTATAGTCATTATACTTCTGATTATTCTTACTCACACCAGAATCCGATAATTAACAAACAAAAAAATATGTTAACAATAACAACTACGACAACAACAACTGCAGTTGCACAGAACAATGTCGTAAAACTATTAGCTGATATGGTTAGTAACCGACTGCATGATGCGGTTAACCTTTTGGAGATAACAAGCAAAGACCCTATTATTCAAAATGTATCATTTGCAAATTTTATAAATAAAAAGTACATGGGGATTCCAGCTAATATCGATGTGCAAAAAAGAAGAATAGCTCAAGATATTCTTGCGCGAGATAAGGATATGAAGAACATATACTATCTTATTCCAAATGCAGACATATACTTTGGAGAACCATTTTCATATCAACAGCAGCTTCCTAGATTAAACTATGCAGATAGAGATTGGTATAAGGGTGTAACAGCCACTAACAGCACTTACATAAGTGCCGTATTTATATCAGCTTCTATTCATGCGCCGGCGATAGCAATAGCAACTCCTGTATATGCTCCTCCAGATAATAATAATACTACTACTAGTAAGACCGCCAATAAAGTAATTTCTGGATATTGGGTTGGAATATTAGATTTACCAAGTATACAAGAAAGTATAAAAAACTTGAATCTTACAAACGATGAAAGAATAGTTGTTGTTGACCATAATGGTACAGCAATAGTAAATTATTCTCCTTCTCATTCTTCATCTGCAAGTAATAACAACATTTCTTCAACTAAATTACAAGATTTTAGTTATCTTAACAGTGTAAAAGCATTAAGAAATGGATATGCAGGATCGACATTTGAGACAGTTAATGGTACAAAAATATTATCAATTTATCAGCCAATTCAATTAGGTAATCGCTTCTGGGGAGTAGTTCTATTGAAATCAGTTATGGAGGAGTAGCTGATGCATGTTCTTAAGTAATAGAAGTCTAATTCTCCTTCGTTTCTTATAGATCTCTAAAAGAGTCTAGTAAATGCTGGCTGATATATAAATGCCCACTATAATTAAAAGTGTTATAATTTTGATTTTTCCATCATATTCATTATTACATAATTAATACAAATTTTTTTACAATCCACGGTTTACATAACCCTATTTTGGGTTCGGCTAAATTGGTTGATAATAAACGGTGATATATGATAGTAGATTACAAGTAATGGTATCAATATAATAGAAGTGATAAATGAATGATACTATATGATACGAAATGGTAACAATGGTTTTTTATTTTATACTCATTTTTTTATAAATAGCTACAGAAAATATATGACATCAAGGTATATAATCAAATGGAGTATTAACAAGAAAGTGATTGAATTCATGGAAGGTGTGACAAAATGAGATGCGAGAACTCTGTTATGAATCAGATTCTCAATGCTTACAAACCAGTGTGGTCGCTAAAACATGCCCTTTCTCTAATGAGTTGGGACTTTGAGACTTATATGCCTAGGGAAGGCACGGAAGAAAGAGGAGTAGCTGATTCTCAACTTCACATGCTACACAAGGATCTTATGCTAAACAAAGATTTTATTGGTCTTGTCGAGTCAGCGAAGAAACTGAGGAGCCTTAGTGACATAGAGAAGGGCATTATACGAGTACTTAACAGAGAAATAACCAAGCAGATCAGGATACCCAAAGAGTTGACTGAAGCAGAATCTCTGGAAAGAATAAGGGGAAACATGGCATGGAGGGAAGCGAGAGAAAAATCTGTCTTCAGGATGTATGAACCTCATTTGAAGAAAATGATAGATATAAAGAAGCAAATCGCTGAGAAGATAGGTTATGTAAAGCATCCATATGATGCGCTTTTAGATACCTTCGAAGAAGATCTAACAGTAGATGACTTGGATAAAGTATTCGGTGCATTGACTCCGCGTATTCAGAAGATTCTGAAAAAACTTGTAGATTCAAGTAGCTCGTTCTGCAAAGAGAGCAAACTTGGAAAATCAAGGTATGATATCCAAAAAGTTGACGAGCTTAATCATGATATTCTGACTCTCATGCAATACAACATGAAACGTTTCAGAATGGATGTATCTACTCATCCTTTCACTGAGACTATTGGCCTCAACGACGTCAGAATAACTACTCGGTATGAAGGGACTGATTTCAAGAAGTCGATATCTAGTACTATTCATGAAGCTGGTCATGCCTTGTATGATCTACAATGCGATCAGTCATTGTCTGTTACTCCTCTTGAAGGCGGATCTTCGCTTGCGCTACATGAATCCCAATCAAGGTTTTGGGAAAATATTGTGGGCAGAAGCCTGCCTTTTGTTCACTTAATATCTCCATTGATTAGAAAGCAAGTAAGTTTCGCAAACCAAGCAACAGATGACGAATTGTACTTTTATTTCAATAACGTCAAGGCTGATTATATACGAGTTGACGCCGATGAAGTTACTTATAATCTCCATATAGCAATAAGATATGAGATAGAGAAAAAAATATTTGGAGATGAGCTCCGAGTCTCTGAGATTCCTGAATTCTGGAACGATAGAATGGAGCAGCTGCTTGGAGTGAGACCAACTAAGGATTCGCAGGGAGTGCTTCAAGATACACATTGGAGCAGTGGCCTCTTTGGCTATTTCCCCACATACACTTTGGGAAACTTGGTTTCAGCGATCATTGCTTCAAAGATGCGCGAAGACCTGGAGGGTTACGAGGAAGACATCAAGAAGGGTAATTTCGAGCCTATTAGGAAATGGTTGAGATTGAAAATACATCAGCATGGATCTGTATATGCCCCCAAAGTACTTCTTAAGAATACCTTGAATGAAGTCTATAACCCTGATTACTTTGTTACCTATATAGAGACTAAATACCTTGGGTTCTGAACCCTAGCCTATTTGATTAAGCTAGTACGCTTCGTGAATGGTCTCCAATTTGTAACGAAATAGAACAAGGTGCATCTAGATCGAGTGAATTAAATGTCATATTGCACACATATAATTTATAACCAGCAGTAGTCTATGCTGACAATTTATTTTATTATTATAAGGTCTCGTATATAGGAATTTAAATAAGCGTTTTATAGTATAGTTCACTAGCAATAATAGCGTATACTATGGATTAAAGAACAAAGGCCATTGCTGATTGCTGTAGTAGTAAATATAGTCCAGAAACTGGATCTACGCTCATGTATAATATACTAGTTGATGTCCGAGTATGATGGCTCTCGAAAGAACCAATAACTTACGATCTAGTTACTTATCCATTTATATACTTGCATTTTTATAGTTAGTATAATTATGAAATCACAAAGTGTCGCTCTTGTAACAGGCAGCTCAAGTGGCATAGGATTTGAAACATCCCTCCTACTAGCCAGAAATGGATTTAATACTTATGCATCTATGCGTAACCTTGAAAAATCAAAAAATATAATACAAATAGCTAATAAAGAAAAACTGCCCTTGCAAGTTGTTCAACTCGATGTTAATGATGATATATCTGTCAAAGAAGCAATTGATAAGGTAGTAGCAGAAAACCAGAAGATTGATGTACTGGTGAACAATGCAGGATACGGCCTTTTAGGAGCTCTTGAAGACTTATCAATAGAAGAGATAAAAGCACAATTTCAAACTAACTTTTTTGGAGTAGTACGTGTAACACAGCAAGTCCTTCCTGTCATGAGGAAACAGAACGCTGGTACAATAGTAAATGTAAGTTCAGTTGGAGGGCGTATTGGCATCCCTGGTCTATCAGCATATCATAGTACGAAGTTTGCATTAGAGGGTTTGAGTGAATCAATGTCTTATGAGCTAGAACCATTTAAGATTAGAATAGTTATAATTGAACCTGGCGTTATC
>JAICSL010000380.1 GCA_025936955.1 Nitrososphaeraceae archaeon | reverse complement strand
TAGATTACTATCAATATACTGTTTAACAGGTAGATGAACTCTATCCATTATTCAATTGTCATTTTATTAATTTTGGAAGGTAGATATATTATGTTGTTGGGTTCATTATCACTACTATCGCTGTCCGTCTGCTAGGTTATTGATTATTGATATTAGTGTCACTATCACTATTTCAGCTTCCTAGAAAACCAGCTCTTGCTTGTTGGCCTTGTTATGGCTGTTGACTATTCTGTAAAGGTGAGGTAGCGATTTTATTAACTGTAGTTGCTAGTTAGAGACACCTATAATTAATCTCCTTTGTAATCTTTTTCTTATTATTATGCATAGTCAGAATATTTGAACCCATGTAGTTAATGGGCCAGTGTTTTGTGAATCAAATTTGAAACAAATTTAGAGTCAATAGTATAGAGAACTGCAAGAGCACGAATAAATCAGGGTCTTTAAATTAACTATTAAGACTACCATCAAAGAAGATCGTTCAGATATCTTGAAGTAGGCGATATGCCAACGATTAATGAAGAGAACAGATTAAAAATGGGCTGTGACTTGCTATAGTAAAAATATATAATCATTATCCACGATTGTTTCCAATACAGTAGACTTTCTACGCGACAGTTATGGATATGCCAGAATAGAACGATGGCAATGACGACACTGTTTACATTCACATATCAGTTTATAAAGCAGAAATTCTTCGGCAGTATAATAAATATTAGCTTGCTATTATATTACAATAAGTTGAGATGAGAATTTTTTACTTTATGTGTTATATTTAGATACAAATCTTTATTTTAATTACAAAGATCAGACATTGGTATTACTTAAACCTATTATCATAAAGATATCACATCTTTTGAGCAAACAAATTGATATCTGCACTGAATCTAGTAAGCTATACTTTTAGTTGGTATTACTGATGTTATCCTCCTCTTCTTTGTTTTTTGTATATTTTCTCTGCTGTGGTAGCATAATATATACACATGCTGAGCCGCACATAGTACAAGGGGCATTATTTCCTTCAATCTGTCCTTCTCTTCTGGTATGAATTCTCTCTGCTTCTTCTGGATTAATTGATAAAGATATTTGTTTTTCCCAATTTAACGTGCGCCTGGCTTCTGTAATCTCCATATCCCATTGGATTGCTTTATCTCTGATCTTTACCAAGTCACCCGCATGTGCTGCAATCCTATATGCAATTAGTCCTTCCTTGACCTCTTCTGCTGTTGGTAATGCTAGATGTTCTGCTGGAGTCAAATAACATAGTAGATCTACACCTTCAGCTGCTGATATTGCAGCTCCAATAGCACTAGCTATATGATCATATCCTGCTGCAATATCTGTTACTAATGGTCCTAGCACATAATAAGGAACATCACCAATCAGAGATTTTGCAAGTTTAACATTTGCTGATACTTCATTTAATGGAACATGACCCGGTCCTTCAACCATTACCTGTACGTCTTGTTGGTGTGCCCTCTTTGTTAATCTGGCAACATTTATCATTTCGGCAACTTGAAGTTCATCATGTGAATCCAATATGGAACCTGGTCTCAAGGCATCGCCTAAGCTAAAAGTAACATCATACTTCCTTGCAATTTCACACATATAGTCAAAGTGTTCATAATATGGATTTTCTTTATCATATTTGAGCATCCATGCAGCAGTTATAGTACCGCCTTTTGATACAATTCCCGCATGTCTTTTTACCTCCAGTACACGTTTTGCTAATTCTTTTGTTATACCAGAATGTATAGTGGTATAATCAACGCCATCTTTG
>JAICSL010000125.1 GCA_025936955.1 Nitrososphaeraceae archaeon | reverse complement strand
TAAGTGCAATAGCCAAAGATATCAAAAATAAAGAACTATCGGGTAAAGTTAATTCAATTCTTGAAGAAGAGAAAAATCATTTGCAGATGTGTATTCAACTAGGTAAAGAAAATGCAGTTCTAACTAGTTAGTTAGTTAATTTGTTAGACTAATTCGAGTAGTGTGATATACACTTCTTTTTTTCATGTCTAAATTGGATCAGTACAGAATAGTGGAGGGTTTGCATCTTATTATAAGATTCTATTATTAGTCATTCCTTTATATCTGAAATAATTAAGTTTTTATTCACAAAAGTAGGGAGTCATATCTAACTCAATAGTATAGGAATACGGTTGTATTGATTGTATGTCTATCTCCTCTTTTGAAATGGATATTACTAGATTTATCAAAGATTATGGTATTTTACTTCAATTCGTTTATCGTTAATTTTCTGCTCATTATTCGTTGTCCTCATTAATTTCAGAAGAGTCATCTATTCCTTTTGTCATACCTTTGCTTGTAGCTTTTCCTAATGCTTCTTCAGAGTTTGTCCCAGTTTTTTGTCCTGGTTCTATAATCTTTTCTGTCATCTCTCTTTTTACTGCTGTAGGTTCATGCTCTTTTATTTTTGCTGGAGTCATTGGTTCTTTGCCTCTATAGGATGTTAATGGATCATCTTTGTCTTGATGCTGGCTTCCTGCTGCTCCTTCTTCTTCATTACCTGAGACTGTCGTATTGCGTCCCCTTTTCTCCTCTGAAGCACCCATTTGCCTCCCTGGGGCTTCTTTAATAAGTGCTTGAAGCTGTTCTGCCGTAGGTTCTGTTTCTCTTTCAAAGTTTCTTAGATCATTACTGTCTGCATTGATATAAAACGAACTTCCATCGTAGTTACTAATGTACGTTTTGGGAATATAGTAAAGATGTACCTTTGCAACTCCTTTTCTCACTACAATGAAATTATCTCCAACTTTCTCAACATCACCAATATCTACATCATCAATCGTTGTCCTAACATGTTTATGAATCACTTCTGCCCATTCAACTTTAGATTCTTCACCTGTAGCCTCATTTCTTATTGTGACTCCAGATTCTGTTGCTACGAAAGGCACACCGTGTAAAAGTTGTTGCTGTGGGCTTTCTATGGTGGCTTTTTTCTTTTGCTCTAAGTCTTCTTGAGTGCGCAGTTCTGCATCGGAGGGAGGATTATCTCTTTCATATCTACTTTTAACCTCTTCTTTTGTAAGAGAAGTGTGTAGATAATCACCATCAAAACTGTCAACATAAAACTTTGGAATAAAATAGCGTTTCTTGCTTATATGGCCCTCATCAGCTTCAACGTACAAAGAAGCGACCTGTTTTATTTTGCCCAAGTCTTTGTTGTCAGTCGATTTTATTTTCCTATCGATAAGCTTTTCCCAAGGAATTTTTAAGGTATCGGCTTGACTAGTCGTAGCTGCAGACTGAGGCATAGCACGTGTATATGTTGGAATATTATTATCAAAGTCTGGATATTGCCTTGCAACTGATGCTTTTCTCTCCAAGTATGATGGAGTTTCGAATTCTGATACGTTATCTGGTGGGCTCTCCCTTTCAAATGTTTGTTCGGTACCATCTTTAGTTAAGGATACCCAGAGATAATTGCCATCATATCCTTGAACATAATATTTTGGAATAAAATAGCTCTTTTTCGATACAAGGCCTTCGTTTACTTGAATATAATCTTTTGTTACTTTTTGAATTTTTCCCAAATCCTTATCATCACTAGACTTTACTTTTTTGTCAACAGCATCGTCCCAAATCATACCAGCACTCATGTTCTATTCTACTAATACTAATATACAACATACAATTAAAGGATTAGGTTCCTTTAAATTGGGTTAACAAAGAACAACTCTTATAATCAATAGGTAAAGTTGTATTCCGCTTTGTTAGAAGGTTATTTGTTCAAGACTACAGCTCCCACTGTTACCTTTATTTGTTATGCCAAGATTTTACACGGAAATACTTCTGGATCTACTTAAACGGACTAAAAATCAATCGCCCTGTTAGTTGCTCGATTTCATCTTGACATCCGCTGGTCATGATAAGTTCTAATTTAAGAGCATCAAAAAAGTGTTGCTGATATAACAAGATATACATCTCTAGTAAAGTTTCATATTCAAATCGCATCATCTACATTTGAATTTATTCTATTCAGCGGCCGGGCACCCTTGAGGAATTATTATCAATTAACAAATAAATATCCATTTAGACAATTACTTTAATCTTATAACTTGTATTGTGCTTTAGTCACTTAAATCATTTAATTATAATTCTGGATGTTAACTATGGTAATGAGTATATCTAGAAAGGTTCTTTCAGTTAATAAGGTCGTGGTTTATAGTTACCGATTCTTAAGATAGTAGAAGCGCTGCAAAATAGACAAACAGCCTATGGGAGATACTGGTTCATCATTCTTTTATCATATGCTTCAATTATCTTCTGTAAACTCTGTTCTTCCTCCTTTACTGCATCAATAAATTCTTCTAAAAGTCCGTACTCTTTTACAATTTTTAATTTATCAATGAGGTCTTGATCATGTGATCTCTCAAGCTCTTTGAGGTTAGAAAAGAGTAATTCGTCATATGCACATTTGAGTAATTGTTTTTGAATTAGCAATCTGTTATAGCGACTGGCAGCAAAATATCGTCGATATAAATTTAATCTCTCATTCTTACCAATTGTTTCAAGTGTCTCCTTACTAGGAAATTTAAAATTAATTACTTTATTACCCACCGATACTCAATTATAACTACACATATAGATACATAATGATAGATAAAATTAGATATAAATATAAAAAAATTAAATGTTGAATATGTGACCTCAGTTTGATAAAGATCATTGATTTTCTAATCTGTATTACTCGTTCTTTCTAGGTAAATTATTGTACTTGAAAAGTATATACAAGATAACTTATTACACCTTCGGTATACTCGCTATCATTATGGTTTGTAAAATATAGGATATAGGATAATATCCTAAAATATTCATAGATTATTGGTTATGCATATTATGTTATACCAGAACTTGATTCAACCAAACTATCTCTTGATGCCAAGCTTCCTTTGAATACAACATCTGGTTTTCCGAATTGCTCTGAAATTCTCTTGTACATATCTAATTCCTGTTTTGATAACGGTCTAATCTTTTTGATGGCTTCTTCAAAATGATGGGTTTGAATTTTTAGACCTTGTACATTATTATCTGCATCCTTTGGATCTGGATATTTTGTGATGTGCTCGCGTAAAGCAAGCATAACCGCTGTAGACGACAATGATGATATATCTGCACCCGTGTAACCTTCCGTACGATTGGCTAATTCGTAGAGATTAATATCTTGATCCAGAGGTTTCTTTTTTGTATGTATTTTCAATATTTGTACTCTGGATTCCCTGTCTGGTGGCGGCACATAGAGTAGTCTATCAAATCTACCTGGTCTTAATAATGCCGGGTCTATTATATCAGGTCTATTTGTCGCAGCAATAACCACTACATTAGTCAAGATTTCCAATCCGTCTAATTCTGTCAGTAATTGGCTTATTACCCTTTCAGTAACATGAGAGTCGCCAAAGTTTGCTCCTCTTGTAGGCGCTATTGCATCCAATTCATCAAAGAATATAATACAAGGAGCAGCCTGTCTTGCTTTTCTAAATACCTCTCTTACTCCTTTTTCTGATTCTCCTACCCATTTTGATAGTAGTTCGGGACCTTTAATACTTATGAAATTGGCTTCACTTTCATTTGCTGCAGCTTTGGCCATCAGAGTCTTTCCTGTACCTGGAGGACCATACAAAAGTATTCCCTTTGGAGGAATTGCATCCGTGTAAGTAAAGATGCTTTGATATTTCAGAGGCCATTCCACAGCCTCCTGTAATTCTTGCTTGATTGACGATAACCCACCAATATCTTCCCAGTTCACATCTGGAACTTCTACAAAGACCTCCCTCATCGCAGACGGTTCCATTTCTTTAGCAACATCTGTAAAGTCCTGCATTGTTACTATGATTTTCTTTAAAGTATCAGCTGGTATACTTTCAGAAGATAGATCGATTTGTGGTAACACTTTTCTTAATGCTCTCATTGCGGCTTCTTTAGACAGGGCTTGTAGATCAGCTCCCACAAATCCATGTGAGATATCTGCGAGTTTTTCTAAGTTGACATCTTTATCAAGTGGCATCCCTCTCGTATGTATTTGTAATATTTCTAACCGACCGTTTCTATCCGGAACGCCTATCTCAATTTCTCTGTCAAATCTTCCGGGTCGTCTTAATGCAGGGTCTATTGCGTTAATTCTATTTGTTGCACCGATTACTACAACTTTTCCTCTTGAGGACATACCATCCATTAACGATAATAGCTGAGCAACAATTCTCCTCTCAACTTCACCTGATACTTCTTCTCTTTTTGGCGCAATAGAGTCAATTTCATCAATGAATATTATTGAAGGAGCATTCTTTTCTGCCTGTTGAAATATGTTGCGTAGTTTTTCTTCAGATTCTCCATAAAACTTGCTCATTATTTCAGGACCTCCTATTGTATAGAAATTTGCACTTGTTTCATTTGCTACTGCTTTAGCTAACAGGGTCTTTCCTGTACCCGGAGGACCATGAAGAAGAACACCTTTGGGTGCTTCAACACCTAATCTCTTGAACAACTCTGGATGTCTCAATGGCAATTCAATCATTTCTCTTACTCTTCCAACTGCGTCTCCAATTCCTCCAATATCTTCATAAGTAATAGAGGGGACCCCGCCTTCTTTTGATATATCTATGGCTTTAGCACTTTCTTCAGAAACTGTAATCTTAGTTGAGTCGTTAACTATGACTGGTCCTGAAGGATTAGTAGAAATTACCACCAGGTCTATGCGTTGACCCATTACGTTAATAGGCACTGTGTCACCTTTAGTCATAAGTGCTCCATCAAGATATTCTGAGAGATATTCTTCAGCCCCTATTATCCTTAGAGGTTCTGTAGGAGCAAATGTAATACTTTTAGCATCCTTAGATTCTACTTTTCTAACGTCGACTGTGTCATTTATTCCGATTTCAAGTCTATTTCTTAAATACCCATCAACGCGGATCAATCCCTTGCCTCTATCATTTTCTCTTGCTGGCCAACTTAAGACAGTAGTTTTCTTTCCGCCTGATGATAATTCTAAAGCATCGCCGCTAGATATTCCAAGACGTTCCACCACCCCTGGATCTATGCGTGCGATTTTTCTACCTATGTCCCTCTGTTCGGCTTCTGCTATTTTTAATAAGACAGTTCCCAATTTTTCTTTCTTAGAACTAACATTATTATTAGAAGATGATGTATTTTTATATTTATTACCTTCTTGATCCTTATCGTTATCGTCACTTGCCATAATGCTCTATACTCAGATCAGTATTTGAACCTATTTCTTTACTTACACACCACTGACCTTCTATTATATGATGTTTTATTGCAACAAAAACAAATATAGGATTCTCGATATTCTTCCACTAGCCTTTGACTATTTTTTAAATTCATCTTCTCTATGATCAACATGCCACTAATAGAATAATTGAAGTCGAGATATGTTTTCCTTGATATTTATTTTACCTAGTGAATGATGCTAAATTACTCTTAC
>JAICSL010000371.1 GCA_025936955.1 Nitrososphaeraceae archaeon | reverse complement strand
CTGTAATAGGATCAAAGTCAATACCAAAACTATTTCGTATACCATATGCATAGTATAGGTTCAATGGAAATTTATCACCAAATATACCTTGAATTACTTTTCCATCTTGACTAAGTCGGAGTATGCCGCTAGTTCCATCTGGCGCAGACCCATTTTGGATGTTTTGAGATTGGGTTCTATGATCTTCTAGGTCTCCTATTGCAACGTAAATGTTTTCATCTGGACCAATCAGAACATTTCCTGCATTATGATGTGGTCCGGGAATAGCCGGCAGATCAAGTAACAATTTGGCATTAACTAATTTATTGTTCTGTAGCTCATATCTATAAAGACGATTCCCTAGTGGATTTTTACCTCCAGAGGCATCGTCTCCATCTTTTGTAGTTTCAGTAAAATAAAGAAATACATAAGTGGGTCCATTTTTATGCTTAGCAACTGCAATCCCGAGCATACCTCGTTCATCATTTATGGCTACGTTCACATCGAGCAGAGGGTCTTTCATCATTGTCCCGTTAACAATCCTTTTTACTGTGCCATTGGTTTTTTCTAAAACCAAAATGTCATTCTGACCTAAAAATGCCATGTTAGAAGGGTAACTCAATCCCCTGAATACCACATCAGCTCTTAAATTATGGTCATTTACAGTAATTAACTTTCCTTTTTCTGATGCAGGTGGCGGAGAAGCTTTTGATAATCCAGGAGAAGATGGTGATGGCGGAGATAGTTGTTGGGCTTTGGCATTCATGAAGGATATATTGAACGATAAAATGCTTATAGAAGATAAGAGTAATATCAATATACTGAAAGCTTTAAGATTCTTCCCTAGTTTGTACAAAGTATAGATTTCACTCTTTAAGCTCTAAATCTGAATCAAACCGGTGAATATAGTTTTCAACTTTTACAACAGCTTCGCAAGTTAATTTAAACATGAATCCAATACATTTGTTAAAAGCGGGAAGCTTAACATGACGAATCCAAGAATGGTTGGTGGAATCCCTTTTAGAATTTTTTTTCTATTATTATTTTTCCGCTGTCCAGCCATAAGGAATAATTGATTTGTAGTCACTTTATGTTTTATAGATTTTGCAGGTACCCCTGCAACAATATCTTCATCAGGTATGTTGTGTATTACTGAAGCCCCACATCCAATAATAACTTTGTTTCCGATCTTGATTTTATGCTTTAGAGTGGAATTGAGTCCAGTCCAGCAAGAATTCCCAATAATTGTGCTGCCGCCAATAATTGTGCCAGCAGTAAGCTCACAATTTTCTCCTATTATTACGTTATGAGCTACATGTACCAAAGCATCAAGCTTTGTTCCCTTTCCAATCACAGTATCCGAGAGAGAACCACGTGCAATAGAACAATTCGAAAATATCTCCACATTGTCTCTTATTATTACCCCACCCATATGAGGAAAGCTCTCCAATTCGAGGCTCGAATCATGTCGTTCAAATGCAAACCCGTCGGCTCCTATGGTAACACCAGGTTGAATTATACAATTCTTTCCAATCTTAGTCTCCTGTAAAATACTTACCCTGTCATAGATTACCGTATTATCTGCAATTTCACAATTATCACCAACAGTACAATAATTACCAATATAGCAATTAGGAGCAATAGTTGCAGATTTTGATATAATTGCACTCGGTGAAATTCCTATTAATTTTTTTTTCTTATAGAGTCGGTTTAGGATTTGTATATATATGAGTCGCGGGTTATCCAAAAAAATAAAACTTTGGGCTTTGTTCCCTTTAGGAAACACCATTCCTTCCATATCTCTTTGACAAAGAACAACACCTGCCTTTGTGTTTAGAATAGATGTAACTGCTTCTGTTCCTACAGTAGAGCAGAAAGTAAGGTCATTTTCAGTAGCTTCTTCTAGAGACGATACACCCGTTATCTCTATTTTCCTTGAACGAGAAGACTTTTCGACTGAATAATCACAGCCAAGATCTACTAATAGTGATAT
>JAICSL010000132.1 GCA_025936955.1 Nitrososphaeraceae archaeon | reverse complement strand
AGTAATCTGTATATAATATTCTATTTGACTTTCATCTTTCTGGAGAAATTCCTTGGCAATTGTTCTAACTGAGGCGCTATCACCAGACTCTAATAAAGTTTTTATCATAACAGGCTGATACACATGTTGCATTCGCATCTTGTTGTTTATGAAATCCATTAAACTTTGAAAATCCATTAATCTTTCACAATATATTAAAAGAAAGCAGAAATTATACTATTTGTCTATTTTGAACAGAAAACCCAAGTTTGTGAGCATATAGGTAGATGTTTTACTAAAACCATATCTTACAGAATGACTACATAGCATATCTTGAAAGAACAGCAGCTTCAATCTATTGGGCTTTATGCTAACTACATTGTCTAGACAGCAAGTATTCTCTCCAGGTGCAGCATTATTTCTTATAAATCAAAAGTTAGCATAAAACCTAGGTAACATAAAATGCGATTCTGAGATTATATTTTCTATCTCAATTTATATTTAAATCCTTACTGGCCGTTAAAATATTGTGAAGGTTCTTTCGTTATCCTCATTGTTAGCAACGAAATAATAGATATGAATAAATAGATACCATCTATCTAAAACTAGTCAAAATAAACTTTTATAGATACCAGTTTCTCATTAGCAGATAGTGGATATTGCGTTTAAACCAATACCAATTAAGCAGTGCGCAAACCTATCTCTATCCTGTCAGAAAATAAATATCAGATACAAATTTTTAGATACTAAACGTCAAAGACTGGAGGTAATGCAATTATGAGACACAACGACGATGACAAATTAACAAGATTGGTGCAGTCTTCTACACGTTCTCTGATGGAATCCTTCAGAGATAAAACCCGATCTTTATCAAAATGTTCAAATGATGTGAAATTACTATTGCGTGAGGGATGCGATCTAAGGATAGCCAAACAAACAGCTGAGAAGTTTTTTGGTAACACAAAGATTTCATTTATTGCTATAGATGGAACAGGCAGTCAGGATCAGGAACTCGATATGCTAATATTTTACGCAGGTGCTTTTGGATATACTGGTCAGATTGAATTTGTACAAAAAGGATGTAGTTGCGGAGAAATTTTGGAAGCCAGTGCCATCAGTAACGTTTCAGCTGCAATACCAATACATGAGGAAGATGCCTCAAACGTAGTCGGAGAATCTACAGAAGGAGGAGTTGAAGTTGATCCAGAAAGACTTCCTTCGACACTAATGCAATTCGCCGAGTACTATATGGCTGTCAAGTCAATAGATGAAAATCCAAATTTGAAGATAGTTCTTCTTGATAGAACTCTTGCTGGCGATGCTGGTCACCTAATATGGCGTACAAGCGAATTGATTAATCAAAAGAGGTGTATGCTACAGAGAATAGAAACAGAATTTGGAACTGTTACTCCTCTTGATCTCGAGTTATCCAGAATGCTTCATCCAAATGATAAGTTGAAGATCCCTGCACCCAGAAGCCAGTTTATCAAATATGCTGCGATAAACGAACTTTTGAGATCGATAGCCGAAGGAGATTCTAAAGGGGCAACATCCTCGATAGGATATGAAGACCTATTGAATAAAATAGGAGCAAAGAGGTCTAGACTCGGTAAACTTGCAAATAACCTGTCAAAGTTCAACGAATTATATTCATTTCTAAAAGAAAATGACGTTGCTGGCAGTAGTGGTCTTGTAATAAAGCCTAACACAAAAGGATACTGGCAAAGAGTATTCTCTGCTACAATGAAGGTAGCACAACATATCTTTGATCCTCCCTCTGGAAAGCATCCACTGATATATGAACAAGACTCTGCTGACGAACCTGAAAATAAGGGTGATAATAACAGTAGCAGTAACAGTAACAGTAAAGGTAAAAGCACAAACAAAAGATGGATTACATCTGCAGATTTAGAATACATGACACTTGTCATGATCTATGCTTTGCTTAGGGCGGCCTGGGAAAAGAACGTACTTGTAATAGGGCTGACCAAAGACACAGCCGCGGCCGAGTTAATAAAAACAGTTGTTCCGATTTTACAAAATGCCCGCAAACTGAATATGATTGGAGAAGGACAAGGCGGAGTAGCAGCTACAGGTAGCAGTAGTAGTAGTAGTAGCAGCATAACGGGAGGAGGACTGCCTAAATTCAACTCTGACAAACAACTTTTGCAGACGTCCAGTATAATCAACGGACAATTAGTCAAGACTCCATGGAGAACCTTTGAGTTTGATGCATGCTTTAGAACTATGGCACCTCTTATAAATAACAAAAACTATGAAAATAAAAATAAACCAGATAATAATATTAGTAATAATAATAAAATAAATCAAGCAAGGGTAAAAGGTGCATTCAAAAATGTTATTTCTCTTGAGAGAATGTTCGTTAAATCTTATGTCCAACTTTGGAAAAGCGAAAATGATCCTACTGTGAGAAGTCATGTGTTTTCTTATGATAGACCATGTTACCCAGGTTTAGATACGGCTGATGAACTTTTGCTCTTACATCCTGATGGCAATGTGGATGAAGAAATCCGTCCTATGATCCATTTTGACAAAGACTGTGAAATATCTCATCTTGTTATGGATATTTTGTGCTCTATGGCTTCAGAAGTCATACCAGAATGTTTAGGGCATAATTATCCCTTGTTTTTAGCAGATAAAAAGGCCAAGTGTATTCTAGAGGAAATGAAAACAGGCTATTTATCCGCTGTTGCATTTGAAATGGCCAATAGTGAATTTGATCAGCAGGTTTTATACGAAGCAAGATTCAGAGATTTCCGATTACAGATGGAGAATTCTAGGAGGACTAAAAGTTAATGCTAGAGCAAAAAGCCACAGAAGGTGTATTTGACAATCTAGATGGAAAATTTGTAGCAAGACTCAGGGAAATATCTTCGAATACACGAACTACCTCTGATGGGAAAGCTACAATTACTTTCAAGACTGCAAGAATTGAAGCAAGTTATTCTCCGGATATTATCAAAATAATCGAAGCAGGAAGGCTGGTGGCAATTCCCAATGTTTTGGGTGTCAATTCAAAGGATAATTATTCTATCTATGAGGTTGCTGATGTCTATCCGATGCATTATAGTATGCTAACATTGGATAGGAACCAACCTGGAGCTATAAGAAAGGAGTTTATGACATTAATTGAAAAAGAATGGCAACAAGGTTCTAAGAGCACCTGGATAGAAATTATTGCTGCGCCTACCGGTTACACTCTGCAGTTAATTGCCGATAGAATAGAACCAAATTTTATAAGAAAAAATATTGCACCACTCACAGGATCAGAGGTAAGCTTACTGAGTGATGAAACAATAAAGAAGTTTATCTGTTATACACCCAGAGATCCAATGTCGTTAGAGCATTATTCTATAGGCGACTTGCTGGGAGCTACAGATAATCAGATTCCATTCACAGTAAATATAGAAAAATTACTTCACTATCATGTAGGGGCATTTGCTTTCACAGGATCGGGCAAGAGTAATCTTACTTCAATGATAATAAGGAAAGCTATGAATTCTGTCCCAAACGTCAAATTTGTTATTTTTGATTTATCTTCTGAGTATGGTATCAACATATTAGATTTGTTAAGGTCGCATCAAAGTAGAATAGTCCTGACTGAGCCATTACCTGATCATGATGGGAACGGTAGTATCAAGGATGATACAGTCGCCAGAGAAATAGCCGAGGATTATTTGGTAAGACAGGTAGTTCCGGAGGCATTGGCAGAAGTTAAAAATGAGATTCTAGAGTCAATCAAACAGATAATTATCGAAGATAAAATAAGAACCCTCAGCATACCTTCAGAATCCGAACATATAATGCAAGAGTTTTCAACTTATGGAGGACTCTTACGATCTCTGGCTGACCTTACTAATGAAAAGTTTTCAGCCTCAAATCAAAAAATCCTGATACCTGCTGTTGTAAATATGATAAAAAAATTCCTGCGAGAACAAGGGCTAAATGAAGACTCTTTGATGGATTTTAAAACTAAAGATCTTATCAAGTCGATATTAGATCTTCTTTCCAAGGCAAAGCTAAGAGCAGATGCAGCGATATTAACTATTTTTACTAATTTACAAGTAGCATTAGAACAGCCTTCTGCTCAAGAACAAGAAGATCAGCCTGAGAATAATGATAATAATAGCAACAGCAGAAGGAATTACGATACAAAAAGACTCGTAGAAGAAATATTAGACAAAAACGTCGAGTCCCCAAAATTGTTTGTAATTAACCTTCCAGAAGCTGATGTAGCTAGATATTTTTGTTCAGAGGTGATCGACCGAGTATTTCGCAAAAGAAAAAGCAATTTCACCTTAATTCCCAGAGTTGTATTTGTATTTGATGAGGCTCAGGAGTTCATTCCTGCAGATAAGAGAAAGGAAGATGGTACTGACACTTCAAGTCGTACTGTTGAAAGGCTATTAAGACATGGAAGAAAATATAATTTGAATGGCTGGATAAGTACCCAGAGAATCGCTCACCTTAATACAAATGCTCTTCAACAGCTCCATAGCTATTTTGTGAGCACTATGCCAAGACCATATGATAGACAATTAATTTCAGATACTTTTGCTATAGACGATGCATTTGTAGATAGAACTTTAATGTTCCAGAATGGTGACTGGCTTATGACCAGCTTCAAAGCTACTAACACACAGAATGTACCTGTGTTTTTTCATGCTATCAACAATGAAGATTCGATACTTGACTAAAAATTTTTATCTTATTTGACTCAATCCTTTTGGGGATATTTTTTCATTGCAAATTTTCGTGGCACTTGAACTGTCTCCTTCCAAAAATCACAATTCGATGGTACTTTATTCTCTATATTCACATAAAATTTCATATTTATTCATGATATTGGACTTTTTTAAGAAATTGCATATTTACTTATAAACTACTTAATAAACTATACTAGAAAATTATTATACAAAATACTTAAATAGATAATCATAGAATATTATTATATAATATGGTTTCAAACCCAAAAATGGGAGCGACTTGGAGTAACGCCGGAGCAACTCCCTACAACAACCTATGCTACAGGAGTCGTGATCCATGAGAACTAAGTGGATTTGTCCGATCTGCAGACAGTCTTCTGCAAGGCATTGGAATATTAAGAGACACCTGGATAGGAAACATTCTGGAATTACTAATCCAGTTAATGAACAGGATTTACTGCCTCAGAGAGATGCAAGCCCTCCACTATGTGGATCTCAGACTTTGCCTCCATATTATGAGATATACAACTATATTCTAACTCATGGGCACAAACCACGTGAGACGTCAGAATATATCGAAGACATTCTACGACCTATGCGAAAAATGATCGAGTTTAAGTATTTGGCTTCCGAACTAAGACCACCATATCCAAGTCCGTTATCTATGGTCTCTCATACTCAACAACAACGACCGAATATAAATTTCACCCATAGGCAACCAGTCAGAATTCGAAACGAGGATAATGACTCTTCCTTTTCAGAGAACCATCTGAAATAATAGGTACAAAGGATATACGTGCCCGAAATGTCTAGTTATCCAGATTT
>JAICSL010000235.1 GCA_025936955.1 Nitrososphaeraceae archaeon | reverse complement strand
ATTTATAATTAGTGATACATAATACTTCCCAATAGCGCCAATACTATATTACAATAAATAAAAATAGTGTCTCGAGAGGAATATACATATGCATCAGGAAGAGATATTTCAATTTTATATCAGTATAAAAAGTTAAGTTTCCAAAAAGTAATATGAACGACACAATAGCTTGGATTGCACTAAAGTGTCCACCTATTAGTAGTGGCTCGTTATCTAAGCAAGATTTGGTATTGCCATTTTGACAGCGTTTTGTCTTAGTAGTATTGCTAATCCTATTGACGCACTGGATAATATCGCGGCAGTAAGAAATATGAAGTTAAATGATATAGTTGATGGAAAATACTGTGCTACACCATTAATAGCTAGTATTGATTGCTGTGTTTGCATATACATGCCAGCTAAAGCAGGACCTATTGAAGCACCTATAATTCTCATAAGACTGCTCATTCCTAAAGATATTCCACTAAATTGTCTTGGTGTTGAAAGTATAATTACATTCATAGCTCCAACGCTAGTCAATGATAGTCCAGTGGATAAAATGGCGAGGCTTATTGAGACTAGGAATTCGGTTGAATGAAGTATTAATAGACTGAAGAAGCCTATGGCAGTAATAATCGTACCTGCTATAATTGGTTTTAGTGAGCCTAATTTTGATATTATGAAACCAGAAGTTGGACCAAAAATTAAGAGTATTATAGCAAACGGCAACTGTACTTTACCAGTGCTTATAGCATTTTCGCCAAATCCTATTGGTTCAGGATTTCTTACCAATATTGGTATTGTCTGAAATACCATAAACATAGAGAATCCAACCAGCATAATAATCAAGTTTGCAGGCAGTATTGATTTATGAAGCATCAGTTCGATGTTGACTAGAGGATATTTCACTCGCTTTTCCAGGATTACAAATAGTATAAAGGATATGACTCCTAAAATAATAAAGGGTAAAACTAGGGTAGAATAATTATTGTTGCTATAAATAGTAGAACTGCCACCAGATTCAGCTATATTATTGGCGGAGGTCTCAATAAATGTCAATGCTAATAGGAATGAAGTAACAGTAAACGCCAATGCAACTGCTCCTTTTATATCTATTTGATTTGCGGCTCTAATAGTGTTATTAGTTTTGTTATTATTTATGCGCACTGTACTAACGATGTCGTTACCTTGGAAAAACTTCAAGCGATTATTTCCTTCTTTATTTGATTCATTACTATCTTTTACTTTGATGAATCTTCTTATAATCAAAAGAAGGGCAATTGCAATAGGTATTATGGTGAAGAATGTAGTTCTCCAGCCGTAATTCTGTACTATAATTCCGCCTACAGTCAGCCCTATTACTGCCCCGGAGCCGAACATAGATGTAATTATTCCCTGTCCTATCGATATCTTTTCCCTTGGGAATTGATCTCTGATGATCCCAAATGCAATAGGAAACATTGACATTCCTATTCCCTGAATTGCCCTGGAAACTATCATAAAAAAAATATTTGAAGCAAAAGCTGATAACGATACTCCCATTAAATAAACTACCATTATAATCAGCAAGATTTTCTTCCTGCCATAAACATCTGATAACTTGCCAGCTATAGGAGTCATAACTGCACCTGAAACCAGATAAGATGTAAGAATCCACGATGACATACTGTAAGATACATGGAAGTCCTTGATAAGGTCAGGTATAGCAGGGATCAACATTGTTTCCGCGTACATCACCATAGTTGCTATACAACTTAAGATAGCTAATACTTTCCATGCAGAACCAGAGATCTTCGTGTTAGAAGTTGGGCCTACATCGGAAGTCGGATTGCTTCTTTTACGGATATTTTTACTCTTGTGATGCGTTGGTTCCATTTTCACTAATTTTCCTTTCAATAATAGGTTGTTTTTCGTTGATGCCTAAAGGAGCAGCGACGACTCTAGTGTTGTCTATGATAGAAGCAGAGGCAGCAGTATTGACGAGGATAGTATTTGTCTTTGAATCTTTTGTTGTATTATTAACTGAACAATCAATATCAAATTCGAGTTTAATGTTATTCCTAATTTTTTCTAGAATAGATATCATAAAGACAACATCTTCTTCTGAAATTTCTCTGATAGAGACCTGCCTTATTTTTAAAGCGCATTCTACCATCTTGGTCCATAATGCATTGGACTTCTCTGTTAAGTAAATTCTGTTGTTTCTTCTATCCGCAGGGTCTACTTTCCTCATCACAAATCCTTCTTTTTCAATTTTATCAATGATCGGTATAAGCGTTGGACCCTCAAGGTCTAATCTATCAGCAATTTCCTTCTGCGTAAGACCATTTTGATTTGAAAGCATTACAATGACCTTCCATTGACCGAAAGTTATGCCCACTTTTTTACGCAATTCGGTATCCATGGCCTTAACAATAGTCTTCGCTGTTCTGTTTACCATAAATCCGATATTGTTTTGAAAATCATAGTGTTGCATTGAAATATATCAGTAGTATACTAATCAATAGTATATAATTCTTTAGGTCACTTATCTTCGCTTATTTATTATCGATATCTGTTAAAGGCATTAGTTACCCGATTGGAAAGTTTTGCATTCTATTACTCAATCCATCTTTCGTTGATAAATAAATGAACAATTACAAGAATGTTATCTTTTGTCTGCAAATTATGGAAGAATTGCCATGTTTTAGACTCCTTAACATCTATTAATGCTACTTAATTTGTCTCAAATTTACACAATCCAAGATATCATCGTGCACCCAAATGAATTTATCCTAATATAATGACATCAAAATGTACATGGCTTGATATGTAAATACATTCAAAACTAGACAGGCTATGATTTTGCGTACAGATTAAAGACCATTTAGCAATTTTGGAACTGATCCTTTTAAGACCGTCGTAGTGGTTAGATATTATCTGCTTCTAAGATCTGTACAAGTTGTTGAACATCGATGTTCATAGCATTGAGACAGAAATGTAATGACATTGGATTCGATGGATGGAAAACAGATCCCATTTTCAATTATAGGTCTCTCCTCAGTAGTATCTAATGAACAACTAATCGGAATAGCCGATTTAAATAGGAATAAAACCCAATATTAAATCTGATCCAGAAAAAAAATAATATGAGCAAATGGTGTGCACCCAAGACTATAATTGGAGATGCAAGAATAGCGGATGTGCATCTTCAAAATTCGGTAATCTTACTGTAGAATTCGGGAATAACTTGACCATCTTAAATTATTGAAGGAATTTAATTCTGAATCACAAGAATCTAATTATTAAGAAAACCAAGATATAATATTTTGTATGATTGGGTCATCCCTTCAATGCAAATTAGAAAGACACATTTTCTAAGATCCGATTTAAGCATTTCTTAGAATCAAATTAGTTTCAATGAGTTTACTATATATGATTGGTTAACATATACTCAAATTACCAGACATCATTGTATGAGTCGAATGTCGCAAGTAACATGACAGATGAACACATATGCCAATAAATTGGACCAAATATAGAGACGATT
>JAICSL010000103.1 GCA_025936955.1 Nitrososphaeraceae archaeon | reverse complement strand
TTTTTAATGTTGAATCCTTTTTCTTCAAATCTAGAGAGTATTCTTCCTGTTAAATGCCTTTTGAAACCATCCGGTTTCACTACGATAAGGGTTTGTTCGACGGTCATAATCTATTTCTTTACCCTTATACCACCCTTTACATACTTTTGAGTCCACTTTAACTTTCTTGGATCACGCTTTAATTTACGCAAATTCTTCTTGCATTTATCAGAACAAGTCCATTGAATTGAACCATCGTTTTTAGCAAGCATTGTTCCTTGACCGGTGACAATATGTTTACCACAAAAAAAGCAGTTACGCAACGATGCAACAGTTTTACTCACTTAGCCCACCTTCCAATCACTTTATCTTTCGAGCCTCTCGCTCTGTCTCTCTAAGCATAAGAATATCATTCATCCTAACTGAACCTTTAACGTTTCGAGTAAGAATTCGACCTTTATCTTTTCCTTCTAATACCTTAACCCTAACCTGAATTACCTCTCCAGCAATGCCTGTTCTACCAACAATTTGGATGACCTCTGCTGGCACAACCTTCTCTTCAGTCGATTTGCTCATCCAATTCTACTCTCTCTTATTTTTTACATTTGCTATAGAAGTAACAACCTGTTCCACAATATTCTGAGCTTCACCAGGATCGAGAATAGCTGCTGCAGCAGAGCCTACATCGATACCTAGCGTAACTCCAAGTTGTTGCTTGCTGGGAACAAAGATATAAGGGGCTTTTCTTTCTTCGCAAAGAATAGGCAAATGGGCTACAACTTCAGGGGGTTCTACGTCCTCGGCAATAACAACTAATGCACTATTACCGCGTTCGATTGCCTTTGTTGTTTCATTTGTACCTTTTCGCACCTTTCCGCTTTGCATTGAGAGTCGTATGGCTTCATACACTGCATTTACTAAATCTCCAGGTGTTTCAAACTTTACATAATATGGCTTACTCATTGATTGTTTCATCACCCATCGGGCTCATTCTGATTCTTCAGTAAGGAAAGAACAGGCGTATTAAAAGTGTTGTCTCTATAAATAATTTAATAAAGTTTATAGAAATCAGCTAATGCTTTAAAAAAATAATAGAAAGATTGTTAGTTTAATCGACTAACGGATTTGGGTAAACATATCAATAGTGATTTTAAATAACAGATTCTTTTAAATGCAAATATAATTAAAAATAGGATATGTTACATTTTGCGGTAGGATTCATTCTTCAACAACAATCCTCTCATAAACTTTATTAAAATTATTTGATAGAAATTCAGATCCTTTTTCAATTTTTTTTAACTCAAGCGAGCGAGTTCGTTTCTAATAAGTTCAGAGTATTCTCTTACCTTTGAATTTAACAAATCTTCATCAGTAGATTCGGCATACATTCTGATTAAAGGTTCGGTTCCGCTTGGTCTTACCATTAGCCAAGATTCTTCATCTATCCAAATTTTTGCACCATCATAAGTCTCAGTTTTTAGTGGAGATCCATGTTTTAAGCATACCTTTACGATGTCTTCAGCGATTTGACGAGTAGGACATTTAAATTTGGTTTTGAACTGAATCATTTTTGGGAGTGTTGATAATAGTTCTGACAATGTTTGATTACTTGATGCCAACATATCCAATATTAAGGCGGTGGTCATTGTTCCATCTCTCACTTGATTTAGTTTTCCATACATAAATCCACCATTTTCTTCTAAGCCAATTAATGATCCCTGTCGTACCATTTCTCTTGAGACTTCCACGCTACCAACTTTGGTGTAGATTACTTTAGATCCTGCTTCTCTTGCTAAGGCGGAAATCATTAAGGAACTATTAACTGGACATACAACATCGGTTTTAATACGTTTAGTCTTTAACAAATGTTTAACGAGTAACGCTCCAATCCTGTCTCCACCGTGGATTATTCCCCTTTCATCACTGAATATGCTACGATCACCGTCGCCGTCATAAGCTACTCCCACATCAGACAGGGTACATTTCACCATATTGGAAAGCATTTGAAGATTGTCCTTTGTAGGTTCTGGACCACGACCAGGAAAATCGCCGTCGATATTCCCATTTATTACGATTACTTTACATCCTAATTTTCTTGCTAATAACGGAGCAACATTCGCTTGTGCACCATTTCCTGCATCTATAGTTAAAGTAAGTTTCTTAGATCTAATCTTCTCACTATCTACAAGTGACAATATAGCATTAATATAATAATCAATTATAGTTTCGTTTTCGATCAGGTTACCAAAGCCATTAATTTTGAAGAATTCCTTTGAATTATAAATTCCTTCGACTAACAATTCGTTATCTCTTGAAATCTCTACTCCATCCTTTGCTATAGCTTTTAGGCCATTATATTCTGGTGGATTATGTGATGCGGTAATCATTATCCCTCCATTATATCCGAGCTGTTTAGTGGCATATTGCAGACAAGGAGTAGGGACTAGTCCAGCATTACCCACATCTAGTCCAGCAGAATTCAGAACAGAACAAACTAATCTAGACAAAATCTGACTTGATTTTCTCCCATCATAGCCTATCAGTATTGGACCATTTCCAAAATAAGTAGCAAGAGAATAGCAAAGTTCTATGAGGAGCTCGGATGTTAAGTCTTTTCCAAATATACCTCGAACGCCGTTCGTTCCAAACAATTTTGGTTTATTTTTCTCCATTTGCTAGGCCGTTTAACTAAGAGTATTAAATTATTTATATAATTTGGATGACATAGATTTTGGGTATCATAGATGTGATTCTTCTTTCATATATTTTGAAATATAATGTTAGATAGAAGAAAAACATGATATTAATACAATACAATAAGATAATTTTTTGACCTAGACTACCTTTAGATATATCGATATAATATTATAGTTACTGTTTTATCTATCAATACATGTAGAAACACCAAATATCAGAATGTGAGATACGAAAAAAACTTCCATATATCAGAATTCGTGAAATAGTATAAAAAATAAATTTGGCTTAATAATAGAACACTCCTGTTTGCGGGGGTCGCCAAGCCTGGCCAACGGCGCAGGTCTCAATAGCGGGGTGCGATGCTTAGAATGAGTCAGGCAACTGTATATCCTACAACCCTGTTCCTCAGGGATTCGTGGGTTCAAATCCCACCTCCCGCATTCTCATGATATATCGATCTAATAATACTATTACAAACGACAAAATACTTTGGAGATGACAAACCAAATTTATGGGTTACAATTTAGGAAATGGTATTCGAACGTGATAGACAAACGATTATAAAAATAATTTTATTAGTAATACTTACGAGTGGCAGACGTAGGTATTTTCGTAATTGGATTTTTTTTTATCTAATCACTTCTTTCTTCCTATCTGGTTTTAAATATCCAAATTTAGTTCAAATCATTCTATAGAATAAAATTTGCAATAATATCAAAGAGATTGACTGGTATGTTTTGATCCTTATTATCATAAAGTTGTAATACAGTCGTATAATTATTTCCTACACAGGCCAGTTTGTTTATGACTCTTATAATGAATTTCACAGAAATCATTATTACAATTATAACAATGCCATCCTGAAAGTGTATAACATACTATACATTTTGCTATGGGTTGATTGTAATCATAATACTTTTTTATCTTTGTTTTTTGTTTCTGTTTCTGTTTCTGTTCTTGTTTCATAAAATAAGTACACCGAAAAGAGCCACAATAGAGATAACCCCGAAAAGCAGAGCATTAACCTCTATTGATCACCATGCATACAGTAATCAAATCAATCTTAAATAATTTCATTTTTAAAATTTATCAGGAATTAACTATATATACGTTATACTCCTCTCGATATAAGATTTATGTAAATCATTTCTTATTGTCTATATTATGACTAATGATGGCAAAAAGACTCTAATTGAAGTAACTGTAGTAGGAAAAGATCGTAAAGGAGTTGTCGCTGATATTACCAACTTTATCTTTAGGAATGGAGGTAACATTGAGCAAATTAACCAAAATGTTGTACATGGATTATTTGGTATGCAGTTTCAAGCATCTTTTCAACGTATTAATAATAAAGAAATAGGCTTAGGATTGCAAAAGTTATCCAATAAACTGCAAATGGAAATCAAGGTTCATTATCAAGAACCAAACCGGCTGAAAAATATTGCTATTCTTGTTACCAAAGAAGAGCAGTGTCTTACTAGAATTTTGGAATCCAGTAGAACAGGCGACATCCAGGCTAATGTACCCATAATCATAGGTAGCAGTACGACCTTACAACCAATTGCTGCTGATTATGGTATAGCCTTTTATGCCGTAACTTTCAAGGATCAAACCAAGGCAGAATATAGGATTTTGCAGTTGATGGATAAATATAATATCGATCTCATAATACTTGCGAGATATATGCGAATACTAACGCCCAATTTTGTATGGCGTTATCCACATAAAATTATAAACATTCACCCTTCACTTTTACCTGCTTTCCCTGGAGCCTATGCATATGGTCAGGCCTACGAAAGAGGAGCAAAAATTGTTGGATGTACCGCACATTTTGTAACTGAAGACCTAGATCAAGGTCCCATAATTTGTCAAGAAGCGTTTAAAGTTTTACAATCAGATACACTTGAAACAATCAAGAAAAAGGGGACAGCATTGGAGGCATCTACATTATTAGAAGCTACAAAGTTATATTTAGAAGGGAAAATTGAGGTGTACTGGGGAAGAGTAAATATAAACGGATAGACCGAAAGATTGAGTAAGATGGCTCTTACCTATTCTAAGGAAAGTAGAATTGAAAGACCCACTATATAAAAAACTGCAAACTTGATAAATACATACTGTTCAAATATTTTCAACATGCCTTTTGTATTCAATATTAGTGACCAGGAATTTCGCGACTCCATTCTAAAAACACCCTATGCTATTATCCCAATAGGATCTCTAGAACAGCATGGTGAACACCTTCCTGTTTCTACAGACTCTTTAATTGCAGAACATATTGCAGGACTTGTTGCAGAACATATTCCTTCTTTTGTCTTTCCAATAATTCCATATGGAGTCTCTTATGAACACAGACCAATGTTCAACATGTCCATACGCAATTCTACTTTGTCACATCTAATTTGTGATATATGTATGTCACTCGCCGAAAATGGCATAAAGAAAATCATACTATTGAACGGTCATCATGGAAATGTAGGAGTGCTACAATATATTGCCCAGGAAGTAAATGGAAAAATACCAAAGAATGTCAACATATTTTCAATAAACTATTGGCATTTAATGGAAAATGAATTTGATCATGCAGGTAACAGTGAAACCTCTCTTGTTCTTGCTATAGATCCTAGATTAGTTAGAATGAATAAAGCTAAACCAAATTCTAGAACTTTATCAAAATCGAAGGCTGCATACTCAGCTATAACAAATCTTCCCGGTTCTTTTCCAAAGATGACCGGTAACGGCGTATGGGGTGATCCAAGAAATGCCAGTGTAGATAACGGTAAGAAGATGATAAATGAAATTGTTAATAACCTCATCCAAACTATTCTAGAATTGAAAGATCTTTAAGCTGTTTGGCTTGTCTGTGAATGAAATTTTAATATATACGTGATTTGTCCTTAGTTATAGGTAGAATCATCTTTGTCAGTAGATATGGCAGTAAAGGTACTTGATGAAAGTCTTGGAAAAGTGGTGCTCATCAAGTTAAAGGGAGGAAAAGTTATCAGGGGTAACCTTCATGGTTTTGATCAACATATGAACTTGTTACTTCAAGATTCGGTGGAACTATTAGATGATAAGTCCAATGATTTGGGAACAATCGTCGTTCGGGGAGACAATGTAGTTATTATTTCTCCACCACCAATGTAGGAGGTAAGCCAAAATGACAAAAGGCACTACTTCTATGGGAAAGCTAACAAGAAAGAGAACGCATATTAGATGCAGGAGATGTGGTCATAACTCTTTTCATAAGAGAGGAAAGGAATGTTCCAAATGCGGATTTCCAGATTCACATTTGAGAAAATACAATTGGGTAAAGCGTAAAGTAATTTGATGTAAAGATGATTTTCTGTGGCAAAAAGATTTCTATAAAATGAATCTTAATGGCTTTACACAATTTATGATGAATTCTGTATCACTGACCTCACAAATGGTTATCATTGTAGGCCCAGCAGTTGGAGCTTTAATACTCTTTTTTACGAACAGATATCGAAACGTTAAAACTCCTAAAGACATGACTTTTTTAAAATCTTCACTTGCGACTAATGAAGAGTTAGACTCTTTATTATTTGAAAAACATCTTATATTGGAAGCCATAATTCAAAGTTATGAAGCTCTTAACGACAACAAAATAGATACTATTGAGCAAAAGAGACTTCTAAGCCAATACCAACAAAAGCTGTATGTCTATAATAAAAAGATTAGACAATTGGAAGCATCTATTTATTATGTTCAAATTTCACTCTTACGTGACCGTCTTTCAT
>JAICSL010000078.1 GCA_025936955.1 Nitrososphaeraceae archaeon | reverse complement strand
CTTTAATCTTCCTTACTACAACAGTATCCCCTATAGCAACACCAGCATTATTTCTTACAAGACCATCAACTCTGATTATCCCCTTACCTTCGTCAGACGGATAAAGAGGCAAGCATTTGGCGACTGTTCTACGTTTGCCTCTAATTTCAATAACGTCACCTGTTGACGCACTTAAAGAATCCATAGAATCATAGTCAATTCGAGCAACTCCACGGCCTACATCTCTAGTATAGGCCTCTAGTACCTTTAGTGATAGAGTATTCTGGCTCACAATAACACCTATACCGTACTCATCTTTATACCTTTATTACCTTTCATTTAAGTTTGTAAAAGATATTATTTCCTAGCACTAATGAGCATCACATTAATTCCAGAAAAACTTCAAAATAACGATATACTAATGCAGTGTAGATTAAATTCGAGATGAATAGGATTGTAATAGATCTACTTATCATTTAGATTGTCTACCCCCCCATATATAACCACATAAATGACTATTTCTCATATACATCATTAATTTCATCACAAGCTTAAAATCACCATATGCAGTCGTCTAATTTGAAGAAGAATTGGGCAAGAGGACCTTAGTACGTAGAAGAGGTAAAGGAGGCAAACAATTTAGAGCCATTACAGTTGGAAAGCTTGCACCTGCAAAATATCCTAATTTTAAATTACAAGAACATCATTCGGGTAAAGTTGTTGATATTGTACATGAACGTGGAAGAGATGCGCCTCTTGCCAAAATTTATTTTGATGATAATACATATTCCTATGTTCCAGCAGCAGAAGGCACTGTTGTTGGAGGTAAGATAGAAGTAGGTTTTGGAGCTACAGCCACTGCAAAAAATATTTTATCAGTAGAATCGATCCCAGATGGAACTGTGATTTGCAACATTGAAAGAAATTCCGGCGATGGTGGTAAATTAATTAAATCTGCGGGTTCTTCAGCACTTGTTTTTGCTCATGGTACTGAAGGTGTAACGATAAAGTTGCCATCTGGAAAGTTTCTTAAACTCAATCCAAGATGTAGGGCAATGATTGGGACAATTGCTGGTGCTGGTAGAAAAGAGAAACCATTTTTAAAAGCAGGTACTAGAGCAAAGTATATGCAAGCTCATGGCAGATTATATCCAACAGTGAGAGGCATAGCACAGGCTGCAGTCTACCATCCACATGGTGGTGGAAGACATCAACATGTCGGTCGTCAATCCTCGGTTGGTAGGACCACTCCACCAGGACGCAAGGTTGGAAATATAGCTCCAAGAAAGACTGGACGTGGTAGATCAAAGGAAAGAAGATAGTAGACAATGATTCTCCTTCAAACTTATTTCATGATTAATCTAATCAAAATTGTTGGCTAACGAGAGTCATTACAGACCACAAGATCATTTTAGATTTTTTAATGTCTAAGGTCGAATGTCTATTGACAATTAAACCTATTATTATTCTATTGTGTTATTATAAGATAATGGAAACTTTAAAAGAATCGAAAGACTTCTTAATTTACAAGTAATTCTCAACTAGCATATCGCATTCTATACGATTCGTTAGATTAAATTATCTATTGCTAATCAACTAAACATAGCAGCTCGATTTAGAAAATACAGGTATGCCATTTTCATTCTTCACGAATGTATAATTAATTTTGAAATTAATTTGATTGTTATCGAGTCTTCTATAGTTAAAATTGATCAAACGAGAATAATATTAACTCAATTATTCAAAGGCACGTATGTGAATTGATTGTGCAAATCAGATAAAGGAACAAGCATTAGACGATGAAATGTAAATGTATTCCAATAGCAAAAATAATAGTACAGTACACTATTGAGATCAGTTCACGATCGGTGTACATTCATGTTGCATGAAGCTATTTTATTGATAGAATTATCCCATCGAAAATGCGGTCCGAATTTGGATACTAAACCCGCCATTTCAGTATGAGGATTTTAAGATGCTTTGTGTTGTAGTAATTTTGTGGGTAATGTTTTTAAGTTATATGTTTTACAAGTAAAATCACAAAAAGAAATTGGTGGAATATTCTCAAATCCAACTGGTGAAAAATCCAAACATAACGACACCAGCGTTAAACCATTTTGTAAAACCAAACGACATTGAGAGCCTAATCAGACAATATGGGACCCCATTATACTTAATTGATGAAAATACCTTACATGCAAAAGTCAAGGAGATGCATAAAGCATATTCAAAATTTACTGGATCAGTTAAAATTGCATACTCTATTAAGGCAAACTTTAATCCAGCAATTCTACATGCGTTCAGAAAGGATGGAATAACATTTGATTTAACATCCCTTGGTGAACTTCGTTTCATAAAGCATTGTAATGGTGATCCTGAAAATTTTATTTACACAAGCGTTACAGAGGAATTCAATGAATACTTTGAAGTATTACAAAGCGGTGTGAGACGGGTTGTTGTAAGTTCATTTAATGGAATGACAAACTTGGCTAAGGCTGCCAATAAAGCGGGTGTCAAACCACTTACAATGATCCGAGTGAATCCGGAAGTAGGAGTCAAAGCAGAAATTCGTGCATCATATAAGAATGGCAAATTTGGAGTTCCCTTTAATGGAGGAACAATTGATAGTGCGAATAAAATTATAAAACATTTAATGTATAACGATTTACTGAGGTTTGATGGCTTCCACTTTCATTTAGGATCTCAAATTACAGATTTCTCGTGCTACTTACATGCTCTTGATAAAATGGACGTATTTATAACAAAAATGAAGAAAGAGTATCCTAACTTTAAAGTCAACACATTTGACATTGGAGGTGGAACTCCTGTATCCTACAGTGATCCGGTACCAAGCCCAGCTATCATAGCCAAAAATTTTATGTACAAGCTAAACCAGCTTGCGGATAGTCATGGCAAATTCACTTTGATGATAGAGAGCGGTAGGTTTTTGGTAGCTGAATCATCAATCCTAATCTCTAAGATAGTCAATACAAAGGAGTATAATGACCACAAAATAGTGATAGTAGATGCAGGTTACCATTTATTGCTAGATGCTGCTCTTTTGAAGCAAGAATATCCTCAAGAGATTGTTCCAACGCTAGAGAACAAGCAATTAGCACCAACCCAAGAGACACACAAAAATGTACACCTAGCAGGTAGGCTATGTGACACGTACGATGTATTTCCGTTATCAAAAATATCGAATTTAAATGGAGCAGATATTGGAAGATATGTTTCATTCTATAACGTTGGGGCATATTCTATTGTATTCAACATGCCATTTCATTGCCAAACTAAGCCACCCATAATTATGAAAACTTGTGACGACAATTTCAAATTAGTGAGAAAAGGTACATCATATGAACAACTTTTTGTGGAAGAAGGAGGAGATATTGCCTATTAGTATTTTGCATTCTATAATTTGATTTTTAGAACAATGACAGATTAGATTGCTATAGAAGATCCATCGCCAAAGATTAGATCACAATATGAAAACAAGAGCGCATGTCTTTGTACAAGGCAAAGTGCAAGGAGTATATTTTAGGCAGAACGCAACAGTGGTAGCCAAAAGGAATGGAATAACAGGATGGATACGGAACATGAGCGATGGAAGAGTTGAAGCAATTTTAGAAGGACGAGAAGTTGATGTTTCTTCTGTGATTGAATGGTTTCACACGGGTCCACCAAAAGCAATAGTAAAGGAGGTCGTCGTAAAATATGAAAAATATGTTGATGAATTCACGGATTTCAAAATAGAGTCATGAGCTACACTTTGTCCCTTTCCAAATTCCAACAAGGTATCAACTAATAGAAGATCGGATTAATTTGAATGAAGAAATTAAAATGCTATGTAAAGTAAAAACTGGAAATCACACAATCTCGAATATTCTTCGGAGGCCATCAATTGTAGAATTTCAGGAATTGATGGTTGCCTAGACAATATTATGGTATGGTTGTTGTCCTAGGGCCACATCATAATATTGAAGGATAAGATTGTTATTCTAGATAGCTATGGAATATCTTTTTTATTAAGCGGTTCATGCCTTATTATAATTGTTCAATATATAGATACAATAAGCTATATGAAATTAAAGTATTTATCCCAATTTTTTAGGCTCTTGCTTTATACCCTTATAAGTATACCATTTTTCTTTAAATATTTTTTAACTTTATCTACTGTTGATTTCTTATAATGAAAAATAGATGCCGCTAATGCGGCATCAACGTCAGTATTTTTAAAGACATCGAGAATATGTTTTGGGCTACCACATCCCCCAGACGCAATTACGGGGATATTCAATGTCTGGCAAATTGCTTTAGTCAAATTGATATCATAGCCTCGTTCAGTTCCATCAGCATCAATACTTGTCAAGAGAATTTCACCTGCCCCAAGTGATTCTACTTTCTTTGCCCATTCTATTGCATCAATTCCTGTTCCTTCCTTGCCACCAAAAATCCTGACTTCAAACCAATATCTTTTCTTTCCATTTTTCTCAAAAAAATTTTTACCATGGTCATAATAACTTCTTTTTGCATCAATTGCCACTACTATACACTGTCTACCAAAAATCGATGTTAATTTAGGAATTAACTCAGGGTTTTTTACGGCTGCAGTATTAATAGAAACTTTGTCAGCACCACTGAGTAAAATATCGCGTGCGTCTTCCAATTTTTTTATTCCTCCGCCAACAGTGAACGGTATATCGATAACACTTGCTACACTCCTAACAACATTCTTCATGGTCTCCCTTCGTTCCTGGGAAGCAGTAATGTCAAGAAAGACAAGTTCGTCTGCTCCCTGTTTGCTGTATTTCTCTGCAAATTTGACAGGGTCTCCTGCAACTTTCACTTCCCTAAAATGTACACCTTTCACTACAAGACCATTTTCTACATCTAAGCATGGTATAATCCGCTTTGCTAAAGGCATTTCATAATATCGCCTTTATTTTTTCTATGCTTACCAAACCCTCATAAAGAGATTTACCAAGTATAACAGAAGAACAACCTACATTTTTAACTCTGATAATATCTTCGATAGTTGAGATTCCGCCGCTTGCTATTATTTTTGTTCCGAAGCTGCTTGCAAAAGATAATGCAGATATATCTGGTCCATCCAATGTTCCATCTCTATCGATACTGGTTAACAAAAACTCTCTTATACCTAACGCCATGAATCCATTAATTGAATCACCAATTCCAGAGCCAGATGGTGTTCTCCATCCATCTATCATAACCATACCGTTAATTTGATCAATAGAGATTACAATTTTTTCAACTTTTTTCTTTGAAAGTTGTTTTATGGATTGTGGTTCAGTGAATGCCATAGTTCCAATTACAACCTTAGCCACATTTTTACTGAACATTTCATTAATCGCAGAAATTGATCGAATACCTCCTCCAATCTGAACTGGAATTTTTACTGCATTAATTATCTGTGAAATGATTTCAAGATTATTATGACCGGTTCGCAAAGTTGCATCAAGATCTACAACATGAAGCATATCGGCACCAGATTTTTCCCACCGTTTTGCAGTCTCCACAGGACTGTTTCCATACACCTGTTTATTTGCAGGATCTCCTCTAACAATTCTAACGACACTTCCCTCCATAATGTCTATTGCAGGTATTATTTTCATTCCTTTTCAGAACAGACCCTAAGAAAATTTCTAACCATGATTGCACCAGCATCGCCAGATTTTTCTGGATGAAATTGGGTACCAAAGAGATTACCTTTCTCAATTACTGCGGGTATACTAATACCATAATCAGAACTTGCTACAATCATACTCTTATTTTTAGTAGATACATGATATGAATGAACGTAATATACCCATGACCCATCATTTATATCTTTTAACAACTTACTTTCCTTTTTTCTTATCTTGATATTATTCCACCCTACATGAGGAATCTTTACTTTTTTCTTAGGCAAAATTATTACTTCTCCATTAAGAATATTAAGGCCTTCCATAGTTCCCTCCTCGCTTTTATTGAATAACATCTCCATGCCGAGACAAATAGCTAGCAATGGTATACCATCATCAATAAGTTTAAAAAGTAGTTCTTTATCACGCTGAATTGATATTATGGCAGGATCAAAATTGCCTACTCCAGGTAGAACTAATCCATCAACGCTTTCAAGCTTTCCGAGATCATGAATTACTACAACCCGCTTAGCACCATTTCTTTCCAGCGCTGCCTTCAAACTGAAGAGGTTTCCCGCTCCATAATCAAATATCGCAATTCTTGTCATTACATTTTACCTTTTGAACTTGGTATACCGTTCCATTTTCGCTTTTTGTCGATGCAGGATGCAGTTCTAAATGCCACTGCAAATGCTTTTACTGCAGACTCAATTTTATGGTGATCATTATTTCCATATTCAACAATAATATGTGTACATGCATTGAGGTTTTGTGCGAATGAATTAACAAAATGTTCAAGGTCCTCCCTTGGAATTCCTTCAAGATTATCCCTAGTTAATTTTAACTGGATATTAGAATACTGACGTTTAATTAGGTCTAGCGAGGCATAGGCCAAGGAATCGTCCATTGGCACGAGAGCAGAGCCGAGTCGCATTATTTGTGATCTGTCACCCAGCGCATTGCTTATGCTTTGTGAAAGTGTAATTGAAATATCTTCTACAAGATGATGCAGAAGACCATCATGTGACTTAGCAACCAAAGAAACATCTATCAAACTATGAGTACTAATCGCACTGATAAGGTGATCTATAAATGAAAGACCCGTTTTGACGTGTGTTTTTCCCGTACCGTCGATATTAACCTCTACGTTAATTAACGTCTCTTTTGTGCTTCTTTCCAATTTTGCGGTTCGCTCAATGTGTCCACAAGTCACCAAGACAATCACATTATTATTGAGACTTATTTAATATATCTGGTATATAATTGACATTCTTAATTACTATATCAGCTCCATTCTTTATTAATTGTTGGGATAAATAGAAAGGTGAAGTGCTATAACCATAAATTCCAAAAAAAACTATTCTAAAACCTGTTTTCTTTTCAGCCATTCTAACCATAAGCAAATCTTCGACCGAATCGCCAACATAAATTGCAGTTTGGGCCCTAAGAGTTAGCATGGACCTCATTATTGCATAAGGATTAGGTTTCGCATATTGTCGACTCTCATCCTCGAGAAATACACATCCACTAAGATTGAAAACATCGAATATTGGCCTGAGCGAATGTTTTGCGGCCAGTTTACTTCTGCCAGAAACTACAGCAAGATTACCTTCAAACCTTCTTGAAAGCTCATATAATGTCTTCGCTGTT
>JAICSL010000301.1 GCA_025936955.1 Nitrososphaeraceae archaeon | reverse complement strand
TGATGATCTTTAAACGGTATCTTTATGCCTTGTAGAACAGATCATCAATCAATATTCCGACGCACCCTAGTCTCATTTTCAATGAGATATTTTAATAGTTTTATAAAACAGTATTTTAATTAAGCTTCAGAACACCTTTTTCACTTAGCAACGAAAAACAATTCAGTGGCTATTTTAAACGTCCTTCATTACGTAATTCTGAAAGTATCTTCATCAAAGTATCGTAATCTATATCTATTTCATTAAGAATAACAGAATGATCTACTTTTCCGTGTTTTTTTATGTATCGTTCAATTGTTTGTTTTTTCTTTTGATATTTCCTATCCTGCATTATTTAGCTTAGAACAAGAGAATGACTCATTAAAATATTATTAATTTCTTTTGGATATATTAAATACATTTATAGAAATTAATTTGATTTTACTGTTTGTTATCTATATATTGCTCCAATATTAAAATCAAACAATCTACCATCAGTCTATGTTTTGTCTTTTTTTATAGTATCCCCATAGCTTGGAAGCAATTTTGAAGATTATCGCGCAAAATGTATTTTATTCATTACAACAATATTTACAAAATTATTTTAGTTTACTTATAATAGATTGATGAATTGAAATAATCGTATAAAATGATAAAAATACGGTATGATCGATATCGTTTTTCCTGCATTCCGAATCAAAGGTTATGCTTATTCATTTGCTAGCTAGATCCATATTATTATAGATATCATTACTGATCTTGATTTATGTTGTACCCGAGAGACTAGGAGTAGATGTCTTACCAAAGAATGCTTTTACGTTTGGTCTGAACAAGTAATAGATAATTATTGCATTTATAATTATTTGAACTACTGCTCCACTACCATTTCTGCTAACAATTGAGGCAATACCTAGTATGATTCCTATCCCTGCTAGTATAAGAGATATAGTCCAAGCCCATGTCCTACCTTTCCATAACCCATAGGCCATGACAAAATATGCTATTGCTAGTATTATAAATGCAATACCAATTAAAATCAGTAAAAGTAGTGCTCCAAGTGCAAGAGATAATATGCCTATAATTATCATCAGTATTGCTATTATAGTAACACCTAACGGCCTATGTGTTTGCATTTATTTTCTTATCGCCAATTGTTATGTGTATGACATATAATAACGTTGGACAATTGTTTTTACATACTAAGTCAAATAATAGTATGCTAGTAAATAGTTATTTTATTTTATAGATTAAAAATGGTTCTTTATTTTTCCTGTTTTCTGATTCTCACTTTTCTTTTCTTCCTTCATATTTCGACTAGTAAGTCTCTTGATTCTAAAAGTGGACGATCAGATATTTTGATTCTTTACTGAAATGCAGCATCTCTACTCGAGTCAGTTATTAATCACTCTAAGATAGCATCTTTATCAAGAATTACCAAATACATTTCCTTGATTCATACATCATTTCATATTGCTAATCGTCTCAGAGATATCTGGAGATAGGTATTTTTTGGCATTTAGAATAATTTGGAAAGGAATGTTTTAAGTTTACGCTCAACGTTCAAAAAATGTCCAAAACCTCGAATGCCATATGATACAATCTCGATGTAACATGATCGATTGCATTATTTTGTTTTAGCCAGAGTTATCAATAGCCTGATCTAATATCGGATGCAATATTGATGTTGGAAATAATTAGAATGCTCTTATAGAAGTCTTTCCTATAACCTTTATAAGATCTATAATACACATATAATTATCTGTATATGAAAAGATACAGAGTAGGGTAAGACTTACAAAGTATCTACTAGTATACGGATACCCTTGTAGGCGAAGCAAGTGAAACTTTACTTCTGAATAAGAGGTAGGCGAATCCTGCCAAACCTATGAGGATTATTTATTTATCTGTTTATCGAACGGTTTACACTTATTATTTCTCCTCTGATTGCCTTGAGTGAATATTTGATACTGATTACAGCAAAAAACACACCTACTGAGATAATGACGATTGTTCCTCCGGGAGCCAGGTTCATAATGTATGATATTACTATTCCCCCAATTACAGACAATACCGCAGTAAAAATAGATATCATTAATGTCTTTTTAAATCCCTTTCCAAGCATCATTGCGGTAATATTTGGAATTACTATTAACGAAGAGATAAGCAAAACGCCTACTAGTCGTACAGAAGTGATCACGGTAATACTGGCAAGTATGATGAAAAGGTAATTGAGCTTTGTAACATCTATTCCGCTAACTTTTGCTTGTTCCTCGTCAAATGCAATGTACACAAGTTTTCTATATATCTTGTACATTATTGCCAATACAATCAAGCTAAGGACCACAATCATCAACTGGTCATTATAGCTTATGAGTAAAATGCTTCCAAATAAGAAGCTGTATAAATCAAGTGAAAATCCTCCAGACAATCCTATCAATACCACTCCTGTCGCCAGTCCAGCTGATAATAACACAGCGACTGCAGAATCGCCTGGAATTTTTGTGGACTCCCTTAATTTGGTGATCCCTAAAGAGGCCAGAATAGAAACTGCGAACGCTGTCCATATTGGATATACATTTGTAAATAAACCAATAGCTATTCCGCCAAATGCCACATGTGAGAGAGCATCACCATACAATGACTGCCTCCTCAAGACTAGAAACAGACCAATCACAGAGCAACTGACAGCAACAGCAATTCCTGAAATTAATGCACGTTGAATAAAGCCAAATTGAAGAATCTCAAACACCATTGATC
>JAICSL010000090.1 GCA_025936955.1 Nitrososphaeraceae archaeon | reverse complement strand
TTGTCAAAAAACATTTACAAAGTAGTTTTAATCATTTAGCCCTAATATCGGGTGCAATGGAACAGTTGAATCATAATTATTCTCCTCAAGTAGACTCAAGACGTGATGGTGTTTTGGAATCTGCCTCGAAAAGAGTCAGAATGATCTTTTCTGTTATGGCCAGTCCTAACAGAATAGATATTCTCCGTATTCTAAACTCTAAAGGTCCACTTACCTACTCTGAATTGAAATCTTTTGCTGGATTTAAATCTAAAAAAGAATCTGGCAAGTTTGCCTATCATTTGAGAAAACTTCTACGACAGTCATTAGTTGCCCTCAATAAGGCAGAGCGTCGCTATACAATTACCAATTTAGGCAAGTTGGTATTAAGCCTTGCGAGGCAGATAGAAGAAAGATCTATAGTTGAGAGTGGCAAAATGTACGTCAGAACCACAAAGCATTCATTTGAAGAATTTAACTCAAATAAGATAATTCAATCTCTTGTAAGAGAGGCCAATATGCCGCTCGAACAAGCTCATAAAATTACAGAAGAAGTCGAAAATAAAATCTATAAATTACAAACTGTTTATCTTACCTCTTCACTCATTCGAGAAACCGTAAATTCTGTTCTAATTGAACATGGATATGAGGAGTATAGGAACAAGCTCGCTAGATTAGGTATGCCCACATCTGATATTATTGAGATGCTAAATAGCGTGGATACAGCTAGAAATGGGATTGATAGTATAACATCGAAAGCTTCTCAATCTATGTTTTCTGAACATCTAATAATTAATTCGCTCCCAAAGGATATTGCAGATATGCATCTGGCTGGCGAAATAAGTATTTCTAATAGCGGTGTTTGGGGTTTGATCCCAGATACCGTATTTCTAAATATTGCTGACTTTGCTAAGAATGGTTTGGATCTTAAAGGTAAGTTTTTGAATGTTTCTAGATTGCCTCCCATCAAGAATTCGGATGATTTTATGACCATGCTGCCGTTATTGATTTCACTTCTAAGTAGAGAGGCGTCTACAGAAATTGTACTAGATGGACTTCTTCCGCAGTTGTTACTGACAGGCATGACTGAGCCAACGGAAATTGCATCTCTATTTGCAAAAGCATTGATAGCATCCACAGTATCTCCTTCATATTTATCGCCTGGGCTTCCAATTACTACCATGATCCTGTCAGCAAACCACTTTGATGCAAGAGTAATAAGTTCTGTATTGGATGGTTATAGGAAGTATGTCGATATTACTCCAATACCTAGAATAGGATTGGCACTCAATTTCGATAGAAATGACTCTAATCTTATGAACCATTTAGAGTCTATTACACAAATAATAAGGACAGGTGGTATTGTATCAATTTCACATGGCGAATCAAGGAGTAGCTACGGCATTCGTAAAACTATTGGAAATACCGGTTCTGCTGCTATTGCAACATTGCAATCCCTATCTGTTAATCTCCCAAGATTGGCATATCAATCTAATAAGGATGAAACTTATTTTCGAGCAAGGCTTGCGTTGGTAATAAAGCCTGCATTAGCTGCAATATCTTTGAGGAAGAAGGTTATTACTGATCTTATAAGAAAGGGAATAATTCCAACCATTTCCAATGGTGCCAAATTTGTAGAGCGCGGTGTGACTAATATGGTAATAAATCTTACTGGGTTAAGAGAATCTGTATATAATATATTAGGACATGATGTCACGAATGACGGCTTCGAGATTATACAAAAAGTTTTGAAGACTGCAGTAAATGTGACCTCTGAACATAGTAAAATTCTTGGAGAAGATTCGGTGGGTATTGCTATGTTACATGATGATAGCGGTAAACGCTTTTCAACTTTGGATTCTGATAAATATGGAAAGACATCCTTATTTACATCTCAAAATATACCTGCTTACTCACAGGGATTATTACTAAATTCTAAAGAATTATTATCAAGGGATAAAAGATATGATCAGCTAACTCAAGAATGTATTTCTATTGACAGTCTGTTAAATGGTGGTCTTTCAGTAACACTTGATGTAAACGATATATCTTCTAAGGTGGAATTAAACGATGTTATTAACTTAGCATCTGAACTTCCATTTTTCCGTCCAAGACTAGCGCTTAAAGTATGTAATACATGTGGAAAACGGTCCACCGTGCCGTCACTCACAAAATGCGAGTTTTGCCAGTCGCCTTATTTACTTCCAACTCTCTCATAAGTCAACTAATCAGCCTTGATAGAATCCAAGATCAATGAACATTATATTGACAAAATGATAATAGTAGAATAGAAATTATGTAATACCATAATACCATAATACTTTATCTAATGTTATTGATTATTCAATTTGCTAGAGAAAAGCTATTGCCCCATCACTATTCTGTTGATTATTTAGTTTATGAGGTACTAAAGGTTACTTTTTATCAAAATGTTATACTGAATATTTACACCTATGATCTAATGTTTTTTAGTTAGCTAATGCTTTTAAACTGATTTAAGTTTCTGTGGTGATATGACAAGGAGTACTGAAATTAACAATTCAAAGGAAAATTTGATTATGTATATAAAGAAAAGAGATGGTAGAGTAGTAAATTTTGTATATACTAAGATATCCAATGCGATATACAAGGCACTTGTTGCCACTGGCAAGCCAGATTATGTATTGGCCGAAAGATTATCTGAAAGGGTTGTAAAAAAGATGATTCAACAAGGATATCATTCAATTGAAAAAAATGAAATTCCAAGTGTTGAAGATGTTCAAGATATAGTAGAATCCATACTTATTGAAGAGAGTCTATCTGAAACAGCAAAGGCTTACATTCTATATAGACACGAACGACGAAAAGTTCGCGACGAGAAAATGAGGATTCTAAATAAAAAAGAACTTGACGAGGTCGATAAAGTGTTCGATGTTAATTCATTGAGAATCTTAGCCTCACGTTATCTAACAAGGGATGACAATAATGAAATTATAGAAGGTCCAAAACAGATGTTCGAACGAGTTGCAATATTAGTAGCAATTCCAGATCTAATGCAAGATTCGCGATTGTTTAGTCTTTCTGGAGGATATATTCAAAATATCGAAGAAGCAGAAAAATATTATAATAAAATTGATGACTTTGATGGAAAGTTAAAGATTGGAAGTTATTATCTAAATAAATATCATTTCGAATCGTTAATTCGACATTATATCTCCCTCTCAAATAGTGGACAGATGCGATTAAGCTTTAGAGATCTACTTAGATTGATAGCTGAAGGAAAACTAGCAACATATGAAGAAAATATTAAAGAATATTATGATTTAATGGTCTCTAGAGATTTTCTTCCAAATACTCCTACACTGATGAATGCAGGTGCAGGGCTTGGCCAGCTATCTGCATGTTTTGTTCTTGACATGCCAGATGATATGTACAAGATTATGCAGTCATCGACTGATGCAGCTATGATATTTAAATCAGGCGGAGGCGTAGGAATAAACTATTCTGATCTAAGACCTGAAGGTGATATCGTCGCCTCCACGTCAGGGGTTGCTTCAGGACCCACATCATTCATGAGGATTATTGATACAATTACAGATGTAGTGAAACAAGGTGGAAAGAGGCGTGGGGCAAATATGGGTATTCTAGAGACATGGCATCCCGATATTGAAAAGTTTATAATCGCTAAGACAAAACCTGGTGTCTTTGAGAACTTTAATGTTAGTGTAGGTGTTTGGGAAGATTTTTGGCAATCACTTGTAAATAAAGATAATCATAAGTATATATTACATAATCCAAGAACCAAGGAACCAATAAAACAAATCGATTCACATCAGTTACTTGATTTGATTGCATTTAGTGCATGGAAAAGTGCAGAACCAGGTGTTATTTTCTTTGACAATATTAATAAATATAATCCCTGCATGAATGCAAAAGGTGGACCACTACGTGCCACAAATCCTTGTGGTGAACAATCATTATATTCTTATGAATCATGCAATCTGGGCTCTATTAATCTCGCGAATTTTGTAAAGCGTAAGGCAGATGGACTATATGAATTCGATTGGCAAAGGTATGAACAGACAATTAGATTGTCAACAAAGTTCCTTGATAATGTAATTGATATGAACAAATATCCAGTAGAAGAGATTGATATTAATACAAAGCTCACCAGAAGGATAGGTCTTGGTATAATGGGTATCGCAGATCTACTTTTCTTAATTAGAATTCCGTATAACTCTAGAGATGGCTATGAATTTATGAATAAATTAGCAGAAGCGCTATCATATTATAGCATGGAAGAGAGCGTTGCAATTGCAAAGTCGAGAGGTTCATTTCCTCTATTCAAAGAAACAGAATACATGGCTGGCAAAATTCCAATTGCTGGATATTATGATCTTCCAAAAGAAACACATTCTTACGACTGGGACTCGTTAATTGAAAAAATCAAAATACAGGGTATCAGGAACTCTTGGACTTCAACAATTGCTCCAACAGGTACTCTGTCTATGATTGCAGATACTTCAAATGGTGTCGAACCTATATTTGCACTAGTTTTTGAAAAACGTGTGACAGTTGGCAGGTTCTTCTATACTGATAAAATCTTTGAAAATATATTGAAGGAAAACGGCCTATATAACGATGAAATACTAACTAAGATTGCGAATAACTATGGTTCAGCGTGTGGATTGAACGAGATCCCAGAATGGATTCAGAAAACCTTTGTTACTGCAATTGATATCCACTGGACTGACCATCTGATGGCTCAAGCCATTTGGCAGAAATGGATAAGTAATGCTATTGCAAAGACAATCAATATGCCTGGGGATGTGACTGCAGAAGATGTGAAGTGTGCTTATCTTCTGTCACATGATCTAGGTTTGAAAGGTGTCACTGTTTATAGAGATGGTTCACGAAATCAACAAGTACTGCATATTACAGGGAATAATACAAAGGAAAAAGGATTCACTGTGACACCTAGTAAATATGCAATTAACTATATACGTACAAACATAGTGGAACCATATGTTAAAGAACAAATTTGGAAAATCTTACGCGAGCCAGAAATTCTAAATGAAGAAATCAAGCCTCAAAAGATATCGAATACCGAACAGATCGAAATCACGAAAAAGATGGTACAGGTATCCCCAATTGAATATGAATATGAAGTCTGTCCAACTTGTCAAGCAAAACTAATAATTACTGAAGGATGCAATATGTGTATTGAATGTGGTTTCAGTAGCTGCATTTCAGGTTAGAATACGAAATCCCTTTTATCTGAATTTTTGTGATCGTGCAGTAATAAATTAGAATGGTAAAGTGTCCTATAATAAAACAAATATAATGTTAGTTTACATTTTACAAAATAAGATTGTATTCTGTGAAAACTAATGAGAAATCTCATAATGTAGGATAATTGCATCTCATATTGGATTTTCGTTTAATACTAATGCAAGAAGAGCTGATCTTAATTCCTTACCATAGGCAGCCTGCTTAAAGTAAATTGCATTCTTTGTACCGTCGATAGAGTGTGAGATTTCTTCTGTTCTTGGCATTGGATGCATTATGGAAACATTTGGTTTTGCTTTTGAGAGGATGCTATCATCGATAGTATACGTGCCCTTTACTTTTTCATATTCCTGTAAGTCCGGAAATCTTTCTCTCTGTATTCTCGTAACGTAGATAACATCAAGTTTGTCCAAAACGTCTTCAATCTGACTATATTCATAAATGTTCAATTTATCTTGTACATCATAAATGGATTCTCTTCTAATACGCAATGTAGACGGTGATATTAGATGAATGTCTACATTGTAATTTGCTAGACCATATAGGAGAGAATACACTGTTCTGCCATATTTTAGGTCTCCAATAACACCTATTGAAAGACCATCAATTTTATTTTTTTCCTTCATTATGGTATATAGATCAAGCATCGCTTGAGTGGGGTGTTCTTCGCTTCCGCTGCCTGCATTAATTATTGGATTATTTGATAATTCACTAGCAAATCTACTAGATCCATCCAATGGATGTCGTAAAACGATAATATCAGAATAGAGATCCATTGTTCTGATAGTGTCTGCTAAGCTTTCACCTTTTTCAATTGAAGATGATTTGGGATCAAATATGCCAATAGAGATTCCACCGAGAGATGCCATGGCTGATTCAAAGCTCATTCTAGTCCTTGTACTGGGTTCATAGAATATGTATCCTAAGGTTCTGCCCTTACCAAATTCGCTCTTTTCATTCGGTCTCAAGCTGCTGATCTTGTTAGTAGCAGAGAAAATAAATTCGAGATCCTCCTTAGTAAAATCCTTAATCGAAATGATATCTCGATTATAAAAATGATTATTAGACACGCTTTCCTATCTCCTACTCAAATGGTAATATAATAAACATTACCAATACGAAATCCGTTTTATATATAACATTACCGATACTTCAGAATCAGATTCTATTCCTTATTGGATTCAGTATAGAGTTATACTAAATATTTTCTTGTGTTCATCAGCATCTGTGCTACCAGCCCTCCTACCAGAGAAGAAACTATAGAAACAGGAACCGTAACGGGTATAATTACAGGAATCAGCAGTTGAATAAAAAATTGCTCCGTTCTTAGTGTTTTTGGTGGTTCAAAATAACCTCCATAGACATCAATTGTCCATGGAAAGAAAAGTGTTGTATAAAACAATGAAACAATAATAGATGCAATCAAATACCATTTCCTTGCATTATCGTCCATATTGTTTTTGTCTAAGCTAGACAAGTATGATGGATCAGCCTTCTTTTTTTGCAAATGTCGGAATATCAAGCTATCTGCAACCAAAGCTGGAATTATATTGCAGAGGTAAAGAGGAAAAAGCCATGCAAAATACGAATTGGAATTTATTGTGGTAGTTGACTGTATTGTCATGATCACAGCTACTATGGAAGTTAAAATGAATGGCATTTTGTAAT
>JAICSL010000058.1 GCA_025936955.1 Nitrososphaeraceae archaeon | reverse complement strand
TAATGCTCTTGAAACATAAGTCGAAATGTCATTATCTCGGGTTTCAATAATTCCTTGTTCTAACAGAGCGTTTGCCAGCCATCGAGGAAAAGAAGATATATCGCCTTCTTTTGCATCAATCATAATCTCTCCTATCTTCAATTTCATGTCGCGCTTAAACGTTACACGTATGTCTTCCATTAGATATTCTATGTGATAAATTCTATGAATAGAAACAATCTTGTGCTGTGAAGGATGAGAAGTAGTAATCATGTAATTATATATCTAGTATATCGTTCACCAATTATATCTTTTGACATGATAACTTTTCTTGAGCTCCAAGCTAAACGAGAAACTTTTTTAGGTAAGTTATTAATGCCCAGTATATTATTGAATATACCACCATGTCAACTACAAGCAAGAATCTTTCAAATTTGATGTGGGTTGAAAAATATCGTCCAATTAAATTGGAACACATTATTAATCAAAGAGATATAGTTAACGGACTAAATAATCTTATCAAGAACCCTTATGAAATTCCACACCTGCTACTTTCAGGACCTGCTGGAGTAGGCAAAACTACTGCTGCTTTGTGTATTGCAAGAGAATTACTCGGAGAGGAGTGGCAAAGAGACACTCTGGAATTGAACGCTTCTGATGAAAGGGGAATCAAGATGGTTCGTGAAAGAGTAAAAGAATTCGCGGCAGTAATGAAACTTGCTACCAGAGATAAAAATGATAAGCCATTTAGAATAATTATACTAGATGAGGCAGATGAGATGACATCTGAAGCCCAAACTGCACTTAGAAGGATCATTGAGGATAGCTCAAAAACAACACGTTTTATAATTATTTGTAATTATATATCACAGATCATAGAACCAATTCAAAGTAGATGTGTTATATTTCGTTTTACTAGATTATCAGAGCAAGATATTGTAGATTACCTGAAAAGGATTTGTGAAAAAGAGAGAGTAGAATATGAAGAAAAAGCTCTTTTACAAATTTATGATTCTACTTCAGGAGATTTGCGTCATTCTATTAACATGCTTCAAGCGGCGTCAGGGATGGGTTTTGTGTCTCTTTCCAATGTAATTGCATCAAGAGGACTTTCGGGAAAAGCCAAGGTCGGCGAGGTTATCCGATTAGCCATTGCTGGTAAGTTCAATGATGCCAGAGTCAAATTACTTGAATTAACACAAGTATATGGAATGTCTGAGAGTGATTTTCTCAAATATGCTAATTTGGAGGCATATAATATGAAATTAGAACATCTAGACGAATTTGCATCACTAATGGCAGAGTATGATTATCGTTTGACAACAGGCGGGCATCCTGAAATTCAATTGGCTGCCCTTCTTGCACAATTGGGAAAACTAGGAAGAGAAAGTAAGCATTACTAATATTCTTCCTCGAAATCTTCTCCGCCTTCCTCTTCTTCCACCTCCTCGAAATCCTCTTCAAACTCTTCTCTCTCTTCTGCGCTTTTATATGGTAGATCTGCTTCGCCTGGTGCGCCACATACAGGACATTTAAACTCAATTGTTTGACCTTCAAGATCCAAAGGAAATTCTTTAGAAAAAACCTCATCACATTTTGAGCATACAAGGGTTGTCTGTATATTGTCTTGACTGAACTTATGTGACTGCACCCTAAAGATTGTACTTACCATTCTTCTTACGTATAGAAAGATACCTTTTTTATAAGCCTTGTTATATTGATTAATATGTTTATGATATAAATAGAACTCTGCTTTAGATAGTGAAATCTGTTTTTCTTCGTAATTTCTGGTCTTATATCGGGTTAATCTTTGGGATTTGTAGAGGACTTTTCTTGAAAATCTATCTGTAATTGCTACTTTATAGCTTATAAATAGAACGAGAAACCTTGATTAATGAGTAATATCTTTTTCTTTTATATTAATCACAATTTTGGATTAATTTGACTACAATGAAAAGCTATACTGTATTAAATTCAAAAAATTTATCGTATTCAAATAATCTGCAATTCAGGTTTTGAGGTGTGAATAAGGGCGAGAATATGTTCACGAATCTCTTTTTGCTCCATAATACCATAATGGGATACTGTTATTATTGAGCTACTATTTCTAACACCACGCATTTTCATACAAAGATGTTCGCCTTCTGCCACAACGAGTACACCTTCAACACCCATTTTCATTATTTCATCAGCTATCTCTCTTGTCAATCTCTCTTGAATTTGTAGTCTGCGAGCATATTTTTCAACGAGACGAACTAACTTCGATATTCCGAAAACCTTACCAGCTGGAATATATGCTATATGTATTTTTCCATAAAATGGAAGCATATGATGTTCACACATACTATAAAATTGAATACCTTTAGCAATTATTGCATCAGTTTCTTCACTAAAACTTATTTCTAGTTCAGCATTCATCTTGTATCCACCAAAAATTTCTTCATACATTTCAGCCATTCGTTTAGGAGTTTCAATTAAACCTTCTCGATCTGGATTTTCTCCTAATTCTATCAAAAGTCGTCTTAATAGTTTTTCAATGTTTTTCTTGTTTATTGTGTCTTTTTTCTTCTTTTTCTGTGGATACATATTTTAGCTTTATCTGGCTCCAATTATTTTATGCAATTGAGGTATTATTCTTACTTCCTGGTAGAAGGGATATATAATGTCATAGAACTCCAAAAGCCTTTCTATCGTTGGCTCATCTATTTTGTAGCTTGGTTGTATTACAAATCCAGCTATCTCTGTATTTCCTATAAATCCGAAGATATTTTTGACTAGATCTCTTACCTCTTTAATCTCAGTTGAATTTGTTACTACCACTTTTATATAAGTAACCTTGTGATTCTCAATAGCCATTTGAAGACATTTGAGTTCATTAATTAACAAATTCTTATAATCTCTCGCACTGACAACTTTAGAATCACTCATCTTAAATTCTATTTTACAAATATCAATGTATGGTAAAACTTTTGCAAATCTATCCGAATCAAAACATGCTGATTCTATATATGTTTTTATGCCTATATCCTGCTTGATAAACTTAGCAAGTTTAACAACCGCCTCATATTGAATTAGTGGCTCTCCTCCAGTAAAGTTAACCTTGTATGTATAATGTTGCAGACACTTTATAATCAATCTCTTTGCTTCATCAAATGAATAATTATTGCCACTATTCAATGGCAAAGCATACTCAGTATCACACCATCGGCATTTTAAGTGACAACCCGCCAATCTTATGAACATTGTTTTTGTACCACATAGAATGCCTTCGCCTTCAATGCTAGTGAATATTTCACTTATCTGTACATTATTACTAGCCATTTGTTGCATAATATGTTTTATCCTCTATGCCTGCCTTATTAATTGCAATCTTCCTATTTATACACGATTCGCATTTTCCACAGTGTAAAATGCTACCATTTTCTCCTATTATGCCATTAGAATAACAACTCCAACTTTTGAAGATTTTATCACCTAATATTTTATATCCAATTTTCATCAATTCTGATTTATTTATACCATCAACTGCAGGAGACCATACAGCAATTTTATGTCTTAAGCCCGTACTAATCCCGTCTGCTTCTGCAAGATTTAGCGTGTCGGTAAGTGATTTCATGAAGTCTGTACGGCAGTCAGGATATCTGATGTCATCAGTATGTGCGCCATATGCCACGATTTTTGCATTTATACTCATGGCCCATGCTGTTGCAATTGTGAGGAAAATCACATTTCTGATAGGAACTACAATACTGTAATCGAAGCTTTCTGGAATATGTTGTTGATTATCAGTCAAAGCATTTGTTTTTCCATAAATTTCTTTCATAAAAGTGATATCTACTACACGATGATCTATTGTATTCAAAATTTTAGAGAATTTTCTAGCTTTCTGAATTTCATATTTTGCCCGTTGTCCATAACTATATGTTATTGTATAAAGATCATATCCTCTTTCTACTGCTAAATATGCAGCAGTACAAATGGAATCAAGACCTCCACTTATAATACAAACTGCGGCTTCTCTTACTTCTGATGAAGTGTTATTACTTAAACGCAAATCTATATAATATCATATAATTTCAAATATTAACGATGTTGAATTTTTGTTAGCATATATTTGAAGAGTTTGTTTTCCATTATAAAGGAGTGTGCTACTTTAAATGGAATATCAGATGTTCTGTTCTTATACTTTAATTAGATAATTAGCTAATAGATCCCTTTAGGAGAATTAATAATGTTATATACAATAGCAAATTATTCTGGAGAACTAAGAGTCTTCATGAAACCTTTGATAAATTGCATCATACCTGAATTACTATGATTTGAGTATCTTTTGGATATCAAATAGGTGTCCTATATTGATAAGTAAAAACAAATAAAAACAACTAACAATCGACCGAGATTACAATATACATTTATGTAAATAGTATACAAAATGATTGTAGAAGGAACATTTTTGTCTATCGCTGTTTCTATTATCTTTTCTGAACTGGTAAAATCATATCCGACAATTTATTTAGTCGAGACTAAAATAACCAATAGACAACTTGTAACGTGTAGAATAAAAAATAACATTAAAAATTTTGAGCTACTATTTGTATTATTGATGAAATGACTTTACCGTATTGATAGAATAGTAATAATTTATTTATGTACATGCTCATATATATTCTGATGCTTAACTATACATTTTTGTATGACATTTTTTATATGGCTCCAGCAACAAAATTCTATCCAAGTTACTATAAATTCAAGTCAAAATTGATTGCAATTAATTGGAAATATATTTCCACTTTTTTTAGGTTAAGAATACAATATTAAATCAAAACGCTAACAATAAAGACTCAAATTTAACTACAAGGCACTTTTTTTAAGAATATGCAGTAACTGTATTTCTTAACATGACATGATTACACACTTTATTAGGAATCTTAAAATCAACATATGTTCCAAACTTCTTTTTGTCCTCTTTTTTGTTACTACTGTAAGGTATAACGATGTATATGGACTGCACATTAAAAGAATCGAGTTGTACTATTGATTTACTCTTTACTCCTACCATATACTTAATACTCCAAATGGATCATATTAGACTCAGTCATTCCATCATAAAATATGAGTTAAGAACATATTATAGTTTATGAAATAAGATATTCTTGCAAAGAGATTCAAATACACTTGAAGTAAGACATGCATTTGGAATTCTATTTATAGCTGTTTCTATCGCAGTTGGTGCAGCTACTGTTGTAGGTGAAATTGCATTTGTCAACAAAGCACCATTGTATTATTATGCCATCATTTGGATTGCAAGTTTCAGTCTTACGTTTGGTGCAATTTTTCGTAAATCTCGCAAGATGATCTCTTCTATATTTAGTAGAATGAAAAATAGTATCCAATGGCCTACTAATGTAAAGGCAGTAAATGGTCTATGTTGGGCCAGTCCATTTGCTGTAATACCTTTATTTCCTCACATCTATCACTACTTGATTTTGCTTGGTATTGGATCAGGTAATCTTTCTACATATTTATTAATGAAAAAATACAGTAATACGGATAATCGTGAACAAATGATAGTTGGTTTGATATCTTTACTAGCAATTCCTATCGCATTATCTATTGATATGACTATCTTCATCTCAAGACAGGATCTTGCCATATTGCTATCTAGGATTTTGATATCTATGGCTTATGGTATAGGAGGAACGTATGCTATTATTTCAAAAGCATAAAAAGTATCTATTCCAAGCAAATCTAGATTTTAAGAGCATAATTAGCCAATTGTATAGTATGTAATCTAGTTAGTATAATCAGCTAATAAATTATTGTTGATTATACAAGTACTGCAAACTTACATATTACTTCTTTGCTATAGAAAGCTAGCAAATAACTCGAAATCTGTATTCTTTATATGAGATAACATGGAGTTAATTGTAGGTATATTCTTGAGCATCTTTATTTCGATATTTTTATGAGTCCTGCTGCTTTGAACTGGCAAACTTCTCTATGATGTTGACAATACATTTTGTAGTCTTGTTTAAGAAATCAATTCTTGCAAATTCGTTTGGTGAATGAATTTTAGCATAAAGATAAGTGGCACCAACAGAAATGCAGGGAACATTTAGGATTTTTGCAAATGAGTACATTGGTCCAGTACCCGCAGCTGATACGCTTATTATTGCAGTACCAAAGATGTCATTGGCGGATTCTTCAACCTGTTTAACAAAAGGATCAGTGCTAGGTGTTCTGAAAGCTCTTTCGCCGTGTATATAATTTACTTCGATGTCTTCACCGAATCCGTTTTCCTTTAAATGCTTTTGAAGTCGGTCAAGCTGCTTTTCAGGATTCATATCTGGAACGAGTCTAAAGTCTATCTTTGCCATGGACTTTGAAGGAAGAACTGTCTTGGCGCCTTCGCCGACATATCCTGAGAATAAACCAGCAATATTGCATGTTGGCATACCAACAAATGCACTACAAACTTCGATTCCTGTTACATTATTGACAAATTTATTTATGCCGTATTCTCTTTTGAATTTCTGTTCATCAAATGGTTCCTTGGCAATTATCGAAAGTTCATTAGGAGTAAATTCTCTTATCTCCTTGTACCAATCCTTTATCAAAATTTTACCTGCATTATCTTTCATTGTATTGAGTGCTTGAACAAGCCGCCATGCGGGATTTTCAATTAAAACTGCCAAGCTAGAATGAGCATCTCTAGCAGGGCCTTTTGCTATGATCTCGACATATAGCAAGCCTTTCATTCCCAAACTTATGATGGGTCTATCTTTTTCGTCAATGTATCCAAATTCCCAGATTATTCCATCACAAGCAAATTTTTGTCTGTATTTGGTAAGGTATTCTTCAATATGTGGACTTCCTACTTCCTCTTCACCTTCAACGATAAATTTTATGTTACAAGGTACATCTCCATTGGTTTTCAAAAATGACTCTACAGCTTTAATACGTGTGATTAACTCACCTTTGTCATCTGAGGATCCCCGACCATAGATGTAATTATCTATAACATTACCACTAAATGGATCAAAGTCCCACAACTCTATAGGATCTTCCGGCTGCACATCGTAATGATTGTAAAACAAGATAGTTTTCCCCTTTGGATTTACCTTTGATTTCACTTCGCCATAAACGAGTGGTGGAATGTCATTTTCCTTACATTCAAGATTTAATATTTCAGTAGTAATTCCTGCTTTCTGCATAATATGTGAAATAAGATTGGCGCATTCAACAAGCCCATGTTTTTTAGCAGAAACACTAGGCTGTCTAATCATAGTCTGTAGATCCGAAATTAGGCCATCCATTTCAGAATCTATTCTGTCACCAATAGCTTTATTCAATGATCAAACGATTTTTTTCTAGCGAAATTAAATGTTACTATTATTTCACGTTGCTCATTTTGGTTCTGTTCGCTCTATAGGTATGACAGCAGAAATTGTAATTAGATTGAGAAGAATAGATTTGATGTCTCTATTTTTGTATTTATTAAAACAATCATCTGATAGCCGGCTATTCATCGTGGAAGTTCTTATGTAGTGTCAGTCACAAAATTGCTTGCCGCAGTGATTATTATATATACATTATATAGATATACTACATTTATGATTTCCTGTATTTTCAAAACTCGGTAACGATATTATAAAAAGACAATGAGATAATCAAATGATCAAAATTTGATATTATTTACTCTATTAGTTCTCTAATTATAAAAGAAATTAATTATTTGTAATGAAAGTTGTCAAAGTTTTAAGTCAAATTGATATTTTTTATGTCTATCATAAATAGGTAAAAATATTCGTTAAGAAAATAACTTCGTCATAATTGCAAGGATTTAAAAGAAATACAAATATAACGATACATAAAACCACGCTTTTTTCAAATGGTTGAAATCCTTTTACGAACAAATAGCCTTCTTTTATAGGGTGGCAGCAGTTGGTCGGAAAAGAGGTCGCGACCGCTCTTAGCTTATAGTTCATAATTACAAAGTGGTCGGAAGGATGCTACCAGAAAGCCAAAAATAGACCCAATATACTTCTATACATCTTTATACAGATATATTATATAATAAATTTGAAATCTTCTCTAGTCTAAATCCTATACAATAGTACCAACTTTCAGCCTATCTATCTGCCAGATATTGATTGGTTAATAATGTTTACTTTTAATGTTTAGATGCAGTTTTAATTCATTAATGAACAAGTTAAGAAAACATTTAAACAATACATATTATCAAAATTTTATATTATTTGAATATGCACATCTAGTAATGAGAGATGACTTGC
>JAICSL010000131.1 GCA_025936955.1 Nitrososphaeraceae archaeon | reverse complement strand
TCATTGATCGCCACCTCTCCTAATCTAATAATGACACTCCGAAATTTCATTGGTGCGGGTATAGCAGCGTCAGTCGTATTAGCTTCGCATAATGTATATCATAAAATAAGAGTAAATGATATTTGATCTATTTTATTTTCACTATACATTTAGTTAGGCACTATATTGAGTTCTAGGCACGTGTTTATATAGTAAGTTCGTAATGAATAGATATGGAAAGTTTGACAAAAACAAATGATACAGCAAATCCACGTAGACAACTTATACTCTATTGTTCGCTTGCAGGTTTTATTAGTGCATGGGCTATTTCTGGTCTTTTAGTTATAGTAGATGTTATATCTGGTACTCCTGCTGGAACATTTTTTGCTGTAATTGGAGCGTCATTAGGATTTAGCGATCCAGCATCGGCCCAGTATGTTGGCTTTGCACTACATATAGTGACTGGAATGGCTGCAGGTAATATATTTGGACAAATTTCACTGTTCTGGTCAAAGATAGCACCTTACAACTCAATAGAAGGTGTTGTAAAAGGAATGGTTGTAGGTATAGCATTATGGACAGTGTTATTTGTTCCACTTGCAACGTTTGCTATACAACCACGACTTGATTCCTTTGTATATTCCGCACCCAATCAATATATCTACAATATAGCTGGTCATTTCCAGGGGTTATATGCAGTTGTTATAGGTGGTTCGCTTGTATTTCATCTTATATATGGTGCTTTGATCGGCTTTATTTCTGGAAGAATGACAGAGATAGGCGTATTTGTGAAGACTAATAAGATAATGCAATAATGGCAAAGTGATTTATTTTTATTTCTTTACTTTTTAATGAATGCTATACGTTAGCACCGGGAGTCCAACGTACTACTGATTTGATATATATGTCACGAGGCTGGTGCCAATAATGAGTCTCCCTGATTCGCTATGGTATATATTAGAAATAAGAAAGTAAAAGGAATAGATTACGCCTACCTAGTTCAAAGCGTATGGGATCCTAAAAGGAATATATCAAGACAACATACCATAAAATATCTAGGTAAAGCATCACAGGTAACGATTGACGACATACCAGAAGAATATAGAGATGATACAAAAATTCTAGCCTTTGTATCTGCATTTAGCTCTTATCATGAGGAAAGAAAGGAACTCACCTCTAAGATTCAACAAGAAATATTTGTGCTGCTAAACAATTGTGATTTCAAAGGTCTTGTAGATATATATGAAAAATATTCTAGATTGTTTGGCCTAAGTGATTTTTATGATAAACTCTTAAAACCTGTAATGTATAGAATTGGTGACTTGTGGCAGAAAGGTCAACTAGACGTTGCAACTGAGCATGCCAGCACTAATACTGCAAATAGTCTTATTAAATTAATAAATGAACGGATAACTGCAAGGACTATGTCTTGGAAATCATCTTCCAAGTACAAGGCTATAATATGTACCCCTGATGGCGAGCTGCATGGTTTGGCCTGCAATATGATAGAATCACTTCTCTTAAACAATGGATTTAAAGTGTATAATATTTCAACTTCTATACCTACAGATGAAGGTATACAATATATACATGATGTGCTACCAGATATCGTTTTTATCTCTGTAACTCTCTCAGAAAACATCAGATCAGCTGAAAGGCTCATTCAACAGATTCAAACAAAGTATAATAATAAACTGCCTATTGTAGTTGGAGGATCTGCATATAATAACAGAAATCATTATTTAAAGAGCACAAGTAGCGCCTTTCTTATGAATGAGGCATCATTTGATGATATTATGAAGTTGGTCAAGGCATCTATAAAGTAATGCACCTCACCACACAGTCAGTTTGTTCCTACAAGTAGCAAACACATTGTAATGCTTCTGACAACAGTCATAAATACAAATTATCTTTATACAATTATAAGCAAGCAGCAATACCTATTTGGGGCTAAAAAATGAAGTAGAGGACTTTATTTCATAGATATTGTAAACTTCTATCAAGTGAAGGAATGATAATCTAACATTCCAAGGAACATCCATATTCATTTTTTTGCAGAACAGTTTGATAGACTTCACATTATTTAATAGTAGAAGCTTTGATTTCCTTTGATTCAACTCTAGTTTTGAGTAGCTCACCTAATGCTCGAGACGGTAGTCCTAAAACGATGGTTCTGTAGAATGATGTTCTGGTTTTTACAAGTGGATTAGAAATGTTTGTCGTAGGATGAGTTTCATGAATCAGAGGAACTTGACTATGATGAAGACAAACATCATCTAGAAGAAATGTAAAAGAAGAAACTGGCTAGATGACAATAAGTCATGTGTTCTAAGAGCATTGAGATATTAGCTCAACAGCAAATAATACATCAAAGGCATAAAATGAATGAAAGATCGTAGATGAATGGTTTTTAGATTAAAAATATTCCCAGTACCAAAGCTGTATTTTAATATACCGCCATATCAATACTAAATATAAATTTCTTTCTTTTCACATGTTTCATACCGTATGATAAGAACATACAAGTCTGATTGTTCAAAGCTTACTCCATAAATAACAAATTTTATATCTTTTACCTGTAACATTGACGTGTATGGCTAATCTGATTTGTCATAATCTTACTCATCGGGCTATCTTATTTGTTATGGTTATGCATAGGCATATATTCATACATATCTTCTTCTTTTCTAACTCTGCATGAGCATTGTTAGACCATAGGAGTAGTGATTTGTGATATAAAACTTACTAGAAAGAGCCTTTTCATAGGATTAGTTTTAGCTATTATTATTTCAGACTCTTTCATTTATTTTGCTGAGATAAAAACAAAAGCGTTCTATTCAAGTTGGATAATAAGCATTAACGCATCTACTGCAGCAGCGCTTGCTATATTTGTAGTTTATAGAAATATGCAACAACGCAGCCACCATCCACAAGCCCATCATGACAAAAGTCATCTAGCTCTTGCGATAGGATTGTCGCTATGGTTTTGTGCTGACCTTATATGGGCAATATATGAAATCGTTCTAGAAATAGTCCCGCCTGTTCCTTCACCAGCAGATTTTGTTTGGTTGTCTGCTTATGGATTCCTTGCCTATTATCTATATACAACTTATATTGATTTCCATAAGAAATTCAAATTTAGCAACAGAATTCTAGTCACAAGTATAATTGGTTGTGGAATATTTCTTACATATATAATTGCACTTACAACCGGTCTATCTGTGTTGTCTTCTCAAAGAGGTATTGCTATGTTTGCAGTCATAATCGCCTACCCAATAATGGATGCAGTTTTAATGGTCCCTGCAATAGTAATTTTGTTAAACTTTAGAAAGGAGCCATTGTGGTTCACACCTTGGATATGTGAATCCTTAGGTTTATTTTTAATTGCTATATCAGATAGTTGGTTCGCAGTCGTTGTTCTCACGTCAATAGTAGAGCAGTTTTGGTTATCTTCTATATTTTTTGCAGCCCATTATTTGGTCATAGCTGCAGGATTGTTATGGTATGTGAAATTTCTGCTAACACATAGTCAACCAGGTGATGAGCGTAGTAGGTCAGAACAACTGGAGACACCGATTATTGTGTCAAGAGGTGGCTACACTGACAAAAATAACTCAGAAGAAAAAAACCATAAAAGAATTAGGTATGTAGCACTTACTGCCATAGCCACTGTAATAGTAATATCTGTAGCAATTGGAGTTTATTACTATTTATCTTCATCGTCATCATCTTTTTTCCTGTTTTCTAATGCAGGTCCTGAGGTAATACTACCAGCTCCTGTTGGTGCTTTAAAGCAGCAGACTGTGAAAATAGGTGCTCTCCTTCCCATAACAGGTGTATCATCTTCTTTAGGTGAATCAGAAGGGGCAGCGCTAAAGATTGCAGCTAGAGATATCAATGAACATTTTTTCAAGACTCATTCGAGCATTGGTGTTGAGCTGGTTATAGAAGACACACAATCAAATCCATCAGTTAGCTTAGAAAAGCTTAAACATTTAGCAGAAAAAGGTATAAAGATAGTTATCGGCCCTGCGACAAGTGCAGATGTAAAAGCTACTCAAGACTACGCTGATAAAAACGGAATAGTGTTAATTAGTCCGTCAAGTACTGCTCCCTCTTTAGCTATTAGTGGAAACAATGTATTTAGGTTTGTGCCAGATGATACCCATCAAGCTCAAGCAATATCAAAGCTGATATGGGATGATGGAATAAGAGTAGTAATACCCTTTTGGAGGACTGATGTTTATGGAAATGATTTAGTTACAGCAACAAAACATAGTATCCAAGAGCTAGGCGGTAGTGTTGTTGACGGAGGTGGATATGTACCTAACACAGGTGATTTTGCAGCTAGTCTTAATAGAATCAACTTTATCGTTTGGGACCAAGATTTGAAAGCTTTGGACTCAAAGGTAAAACAAGCAGTATCCCAATATGGTATTGACAAGGTTGGGGTATACTTTGTAGCATTTGATGAAATAGCACCGATTTTTCTTCAGGCGCAAAATCATCCTGTTCTCTCAAAAGTAAGGTGGTATGGTAGTGATGGTTCTACACTAAATAACAAGATAATAAGAAATACTGAAGCAGCAGCGTTTGCAGTAAAAACAGGTTTCACAACTCCAATATATGCAGTTGAAAATGATACTGATGAAAGGCTCAAACATATAGAGGATCAGATCCATGAACAGATAGAAAGAACACCCAGATCTTACGCCAGTGTCGCCTATGATACATTATGGGTAGCAGCCATAGCTGAAAATAACACCAAAGGTACGCAGGATGTGAGTTACTTAAAAAGTACAATTGTGAAGATAGCTGACTCATATAAAGGAATCACTGGAAACACAAGCCTAAACCAATTTGGCGATAGGAAGTATGGAGATTATGACTTTTGGGCTGTAAGAAATAGTGAGAGTAATCATGATTCTTTTATTTGGAAGCGTGTTGACAAATATATACCTAATATAAGAACTGAACAAGGGATTATCCACCAGATTATCCCAGCAAGCTGAGGTAATCAAAAACAAAACAACCTCCACTCAGTACCTTAGGGTTAATATTATCAGGAATAATTCTTATGTAATCATCCCTGTCACTTCTACTTTGCTCATGCCAAAGCCCTAGTGTATCTCCAATCTCATGTATTGTTTTTCTAGCTGTTCTGCAGTTTTGGCAAGAATATTGTCTCCTTGAAAAATCGTCATATCGTTAATTATTTTATACTTGACCTTATTATGATCAAAAGTGTTACGTTTAATATGTCCTGTGTACCATTTAGTTGTTTTAGTTATTATTAGTATTTGCTTTATCTAAATCGGATAAATTCATTGTTGAACAATCGCTCATTGTAATATCTTATATGAGTCATATAGGATCTTCATTAAACTGCCTTACTGCGATACCGTGTTATACCTGCTGCCTTATGATATCCAAATCAACCCATTTAATTTTTTTAGATAGTTTTTGATACATTCATACATAATGATTTGTTGTTATGTTAATTTTAGAAGAGGAGAAGAGCTATTTGTTCAGTGTTATATCTATGATGATGCGTGTTCTTCTCTCCCTGTTTTTTCTTCCTCTTCCATAAATGTTTTGAGC
>JAICSL010000201.1 GCA_025936955.1 Nitrososphaeraceae archaeon | reverse complement strand
TACTATCACCTTTTATTACTCTAGCATTCCTCCTTCCGTATTGTTGTCGCAAGTTATCACTAAGGGTGGATACGATCATGGAATCCCTAATATGTTTCGGAACATGTAATAGTTTGGGGTTCAATTTTGTCATTCCATTTCACCTACTCCTATATTATCATCGATGCAAGATTTGCAATTCTTGGCCATTTCTCTGCAGCTTCAGCTGCCACTGGTCCCTTTATATCAGTACCCTTGATCTCGCCCTCAGGTGTTACGAGAACGCCAGCATTATCTTCAAAAGTTACACGGGTTCCGTTTAACCGTCTAATCGGATATTTTTGTCTGACAATAACTGCGCCAAAAATCTGCTTCCGAAGCTCTGCAGGCCCTTTTTTTACAGTTACAGTTACAAAGTCGCCTACAGCAGCTGCCGGTAATCTTGAATGTCTGCCTTTGTATCTATGAACTTGGGCTATACGTAATACTTTGGCACCGGTATTGTCAGCGCAAACTACTTCGGCTGTAACTGGAAGTACCCTTGTAATATATGGACGGAATTCTTCTACGCCTTTGGCCGATACAGCTCTTGTTTTAGATGACATCTTTGTTAATAACCTCTATTACAACGAACGATACCGTTTTTGATAACGGTCTACATTCTGCAATCTTTACTTCTGCCCCTTCTTTAACCTCAATACAACTAGGAAGGTAGGCATGTAACTGAGATTTGCTTCTTTCATATCTTTTGTACTTTGTTACTGCTCTTGGGTATTCCCTTGCTACAACTACCATATTTTGTGCTTTTGCACTAACTATATTACCATTGAATAATTTTCCTCTTACTGAAATTCTACCGTGAAATGGACAGAGATCATCTTCACAGGATTTTCGAGGAGGAGAAACTGTAACACCTATATTTCTAGCCATTTTTTATACACCCTTTTGTAATCTTAAAACACGATCCTCTGGTCTTCCTATCAGAGCCCTGCCACTTATAAAGCAAACGACCGAGTCGAGGTGGATTTTTAATTGATTAGCAGCTATTTTGGGTATTTTTCTTAATATTTTATTTTTTGTCCGTATAATAAGCATGTTCCTGGTTTCGAAAATAATCCTTCCTGATAAATGGAATAAACTTTTGTTTGAGCTTTTCTCTATTGTTATATCAAGCCCTATTAGCTCATGGTAAAGAATGTTTTCAGGGGTAATCATTGTCTTCATTTTCTTTCGCTAATGATCGTCATAAGGCGGGCAATATCTCTCCTGATCCATTTAATACTTCCTGCATGCTTTTTCAATGTTCCCTTTGCTTCTTCAGATCGCAGTCTGGACAAATCGAGCTTTCTCTCAGAGAGTTTCGATAACAAATCAGAATCATTTAACTCGCGTAACGTCTTAATTTTGACTCTACTCAATCTTATTATCACCTATTGTTACAGACTGTTCTTTTTTTTCTTCAGTATTGACCGATGAATCAATCGTTTGAGTTTGAGGTTCTAACTTGGTAGTATCTGTAATTGTTGTTGGTTCAGAAGGTGGTTTCGTAGCTGTATCTGATAACACATCTGCAAATTCGAATTCCTGTGGAATCTCATTTTTTAATGCTATTTTTAGTTGTATGCCCATAAGGCCCATCTTTGTTAAAACATGTGTTATACCTATTTTAACAACCCTTCCAGCCACATCTCCGCTTTTTGGTACTACGCCAGAGGAATGCTTTTCAAAATGAGCTCGTTCACTTCTCAATTTGCCGGCTATAGATACTTCTACTCCAAGCGCTCCTGCATTCATAATGGTATTTATCGTCCAAAGTGAGGCTCTCCTAAAAGCAGTTCCACGTTCAACCAGTTGAGCAATTCGATTGCACATGATTTTCGGTTCTAACTCAGGAATAGGGACCTCGAGAACAGAAATTTGGGGATTAGGTACACCAAATTTTTCTTCTAATCTTGAAGTAAGCTCTTTTATACCTGCTCCCTTCCTGCCGATGACTAATCCTGGGCGTATAACAAATAAGGTAATCCTAGTTCCGATAGGTGTTTTTTGGACATCTACACTACCGTAGCCTGCATCTCTCAAGACTGACGATAGATATTCTTCAAGTTCCAAATTTCGATAGCTATTTCGCATTACATTTTTTATTGCACTCATTACTCGAATCTTCCCTCCTGGGCAACTATTTCTACATGTACCAAGGTATCAAATTTTGGACTGGCCCTACCCATAGCTCTAGGAGTAAAGCGCTCGAGTTTTGTTCCCTTATGAACAACAGTATTAATAATTTTTAATCTATCTAGATCCATTCCTTTGTATTCGGCATTAGATTCTAAATTATCGAGAAGCTTGAGAAATTCTTTAGCAGTTTTTTGTGGATATCTACCAGCAAAAAAACCGTCTCTAATATTACTACGATGTCCGACTTCGTTGTTATATCTTCTATACGGGACGGCAATTTTCCGAGTAATAACATTTTCAAGAAATTCTCTAGCTTTTTCAATAGACAGACCGTTCAGCGAGACAGCGACTTCACGTGCGTGTTTATGTGAAATATCCTTTTCTCGTATAGCAGCTCTTACATGTTTGGATTTGTCAAAAGTTTGGAATGCATATGAATAATTTGGCATATTAAATCACTTCAATGGAACATAGAGACTAGATCTAGAAGCACCTACACCAGGAGCGCCGTGTTGGACTCTTCTGTTGGTTATCGAATATTCACCCAGATAGTGTCCAATCATTTCTGGCCTGATAGTAAACGTAAAAAATTCTTTTCCATTATGTACAGCTATATTAAGGCCAACCATGTCAGGGAGTATTATCATGTCCCTAACATGAGTTTTTAGTTTGTTATTATGTTTTCCTTCGCGAACTAATCTAATTTCCTCACGCAATTTCCTCTTTTCGTCATTCATATACTTGCCAACCCTTTTGTCCAAAGATCTTCTTTGTCTAGCGTTCATAAGGGGCAAAAGAGTTTCAATTGATAAGCTTTGTAGCTGATCAGCTGTATAACCCTTAAATTTGAATTCGCGAACCAATTATTTCATCTTCTATTCCAAGAATTAATACTACTTTTAAATCTAACGAGATAAAGAAAAAGAACCTAAGCTTTTAAACCAGACCAAGTTTAGTTGCAAGATCTCTTGCACCTTCGCTGCCTGTGAACTTGACAAATGCTTTCTTACCATGAATAGTCCTAGCCGTGTTCACCCTACTAACCTCGGCACCATAGAGTACTTTTAACGCCTCAGTAATCTGTCTTTTGTCCGCTTTTTCTGTTACAATGAAAGTTAGCTTGTTTTCTTTTTCTATCAAGTTAAAAGTTTTTTCTGTTATATATGGTTCTAGGACTAGAGAACGGGCTTCCTCAGAATCCATAGGTCTAGCTTCAGAATTATTGTTCAACTAATTGTCATGGCCTCCATAACTGCGTGTAAAGGTGCTTTAAGGCTTTTTAATTGTTCTATGGCGTTCTGAGAAAATATCGTTAGCCGAATAGGCTTTGATCCTGAAAGAAGGTCCAAAACACTCAAAGAATCTACATGTTTTATGTCTATTCCGGGAAGAGACCCAGATAATCTCATCACAGCCTTATTCTCTTTTCCAATGACCAGAAGAATACTCTTAGGGGCTCGCTTTCTCCTTCCTCTACGTCTTGCGGTTCCCGTACGTGACTTTGATCTGTGTGCTCTATCTAGCTCATCTTTCAAACCCAGCATGTTGAATGCGTTCTGCAGATCTTTTGCCTTTGAAACTAACTCTATATCGTTTGAAACGACAAGAGGAAAGGTTGAAATGTTTTCAACTTTATGACCTCGTTTTACTATAAGATCTTTTCTTGCAGTTGCGGCTATTGCAGAGCATAGCCCCAGTCTATTTTCTTTTTTATTTATTTTTTTATAAATATTCTTCCAAGACTCTGGCGGATGCGCGACTCTGCCATGTCTAACTCCGGCCACTCCTGCTGCCTGACCAGCTCTAGGAAAGCCCTCTCCTCGAGCTCTTGCAAGTCTAGCAATCCCAAGACCAGTATTACGAGACTCGGCGCTTACTATTTCACCGGCAGCAGGGTATCGACCTTGTTTCTGAAAAGAATGGGAATACAAATTCACATACGCTTTATGCATTACTTCAGGTCTAAATGGCGTGGTAAATACCTGCGGTAGCTCAGTTTCTTCAGAAGATTTGCCATCTAATCCAAGAATTTTTACGGTAGTATTCATTCAATAACAACCTCAATGATTTTGGGTTCTATTACTTTCTTTTGTACATCTCGTATTG
>JAICSL010000074.1 GCA_025936955.1 Nitrososphaeraceae archaeon | reverse complement strand
TGTTCCAAATGCTGATGCAATTTTAGATGTCTGGAAAGGATTAAAATCGGTTGGTGCAAATTTTGTTGGTACTACACATATGACATTGTCTGCAGTTGCCTCTTCTCCAGAACTTATCAGGAAGCTGTCGTTAGTTAATGATATGGATAGCAGCGGTAGATGGCTTGCAACCAATCTTGGTATCGAGACTGTAGCACCGAGAATGGTTAAAAAACACCTTGGTGTAAAGACAAAACCCTATCAACCAGAAGAATGGGGAGCAGTTGTAAGAGAAGGCTGTAAGATTCTAAATCATAACCACTGGTTTCCAGCTTTGACTCTTATTATAGGTTGGCCCGATGAGACACCCGATGAAACACAGTATACTATTGAACTTATTGAAGATTTTAAACAAATGAATATGAGGGGTTTGGTTGCACCATTGCTTTATCAGGATTTTTCCGAAAGAAATTCGATGCATTTTGGAAATTTGAATGAAGCACAATTTACTTTGTTTTGGAAATGCTGGCAACATAACTTATGGGTAATCAATGATATTATTCCAATCATTATTAGAAATAAGACGTATGGACCAGTAATGAAGATATTCATGGCAGCATTAATTAAAGCAGGAACTTGGGCTATAATGAGATATCTGAGGGGACTATCAAAAGATCTATTCAATGGGCAGGTTCCAGAAGACATTGTCGAAAGATATTCTAGAAAGAGATCAGTGTCAGCCTCGATGCCCACTAGGCTTTAATTTTTTCTAGTTATTATGTATGTAATGTTGTATAGATAATACTGTATTTACTCTTTTTTAGATTCTAGATATTCTATTGCACTATCTGCTACCGTAGCATTTTTAGGTGTTAATATAATAAAATAGTTCTTGTCGGCTCTTTCAACAGTAGTGACTGTTTTGTATTTCTTAGTTGATATATCAAATTCTATTAATCCTTGTTCAATTTTGCCCTTTGTATATATCATAATCAATAAGTCTCCAGACAATGGAGTCAATGGGATTAATGAAAATATATATCCTTTGTACGAACTAACAGGCAGAACTTGCTTCATATATGGCGCAACTGATACAAGATAAAGGAAAACATCCTCTATTGTTGAAAACTCTTCAAATTCAAATTTCATATACTAATTCTCATCTTTCCATCCGCGATATAAGGCTTTAAGAATATAAATGAAAGCTATTCATCCGTATGATTCGAATTTGACATCAAAGCTGCCATCTTTTCTTTTATTGCGCTCTGTAACAAAACCTTTTGGGATCAGGTAATCGAGGGCACCATCAACTGTTCCTTGCCATCCACACACATAAAATGAAGTATTCTCGGGAGTTATTTTTTCACCAACTAATTCTTCCAGCGGCGATCGATCGACTCCCGATCTAGGTCTTAAAAACGATTCAACTCTGCCTTTTTGACCGCTCCATGACCTATTGAACCATTCTTGTGGTCTACTTATGCTTGCTCTGTATCGGAAATTCCATTTGTCTCTACCACTATCTATGCTCTCTTCTTCAAGCCCAGATAATAATTCACGATAACTTAATTCATCTATATAGCTCGCTCCATGTAGGACAACGATTTCACGTTTACTTCCAATTGATTTCAAATGTAGAGAGTAGGATATAAAAGGTGCTAAACCTGTACCTCCACCGATAAGAACCATTCTTCTATTATCTGGTGAACCATCGTGCATCTTTTCGTTAATAGTAAAGATTCCGGTTGGTCGTACCCATAAGATTTCATCTCCTTCCGTTCTATTGAACAATTCTGTAGTCAGACGACCCGGAACCGGTTTTCTCACCCATCTTATGATTAGTTCAAAATACTTCTTCTGTTCCGGCTGGGATGCTATGGAGTAGGCTCTACGTATAATTTTTCCTTCGCTAGGAATATGGAGTCCGATGGTGACAAATTGACCTGCCTTGAAGTCAGGGACCGAACTTTCATTTGGTGTTATACGAAAAATGGAAAGATCTTCCTTGAGCAGACGAATATACGTAAGCGTTCCTTTATTATCTACGACCATAATGTCTCAGATTCTATTTATACTAAATAAATATATTGTTGGTTGTTGATTCGCTCATCTATAAAATGTCAACGAATAAAGTTATTTAAGTTAATAATATGAATATATGGGTATAAAATAATGGCTGATTGGTTTAAGCGTAAAGATTTACCTAATAGTAATGATGAAATAGATCAACTAACACAAACGATAAACGAACAAAGCTCAGAACAAAGGAAGTTAATGAATACTTTTAATAAATCTATGAATAATTTCGCAACGGAGAGGTCGCTTGAAACATGCCTTGAGGCTCTAAATACTTCTATGCAAATAGCAAATATACGAGGAAATCTACTTGAATCTTATAAGCATTATGCAAGATTGCTGGAAAGAGAAATCACTAGGTTAGATAGATTTGAGCAAAAGATGGATAAACCTAAGAATATGTAATAATTGATAGCATCCGATGATTAATATACTATTGAAATACAACGCGATTTCTGATCATGCCAAGTTTTTCTATAGTGATCTCTACAATATCGCCATCCTTTAGGTACTTTGGATCTTTCATTGACATTGCTACTCCGGCAGGAGTGCCAGTTGAAATAATGTCTCCAGCTTCCATTGTCATTATCGTACTCAGAGTTGAGATTATCTTCTTTATAGGAATTACCATATTAATACTAGACGAGTTCTGTCTTATTTCTCCATTCACTCTTGTTATAATACTTAAGTTTTGAGGATCATCTATTTCGTCTTTTGTTGTAATCCAAGGACCACATGGAGCAAAAGTATCAATACTTTTACCACGTGTAAATTGTTTATCTTTAAATTGAATATCTCTTGCAGATACGTCATGCAAAATCATGTAACCAAAGATAGAATCTAGAGCTTGATCTTCCGGTATATTTTTTATATTCTTACCTATTATAGCTGCGATCTCTGCCTCATAATCTAATCGCTTTACCGACAATGGGCAAATTATGCTACTATAAGGAGAATTTAATGTTGTTCTTGGTTTCATAAATATTACAGGCTCATCAGACGGTGTTAAACCAGCGTCTCTTGCATGATCATAATAGTTGAATGCCAAACAAATTATCTTGGGTGGATTTGGAAGAGGTGCCAAAAGTTCAACGTCTTCTATTTTGTGACTGTATGTTAGGTTGTTTTGATAGACCTTGACCTCACTTAACCAATCTTTGAACATAAACTCCTTAATGCTTGGTGGAATAGGAATACTTGTTTGTTCTTGAATTTCTGATCTAGTAATTAGCTTCGTTCCATCATCTGACACTATGGCATAGGTATCTCCCATTTTTGTATCTTTTATCCTCGCAACCTTCATTTTGTTTTTAACTACCTATGAGTGAGTATTGCAACTTCATTGCTATCTATTCTACAGAATCCAAACCTTACAAACTGAATCATAGTACCCCGATTAAGAGAAGACACGAACGATTCAGCAACCCCATCAACTATCTCTAGGCTATCTTTATTGTATTCTTCACCTCTATATAGTTCTCTGGCAATAATAATTTTATAAGGGTATGCATCTTCCTTTGCAACCCATTGAATCTTTGGAGTACTTTGTTTCATCTCATCACCAGTTTGGATAGCAACAAATACTTGATTCTGAGAGTCAGATTTAATTTCGACAATCTTTACATTAAATAATTCTATTAATCTGAATTCAGTGCCGGTATTAAAAAATTCCAATGCATCTTCTCTACTAATATAGAAACTATTTGAAACCTGAACCTTTCTGACATAAAGATCGATATTATTAGGATGGTTCCTCAGCACTACCTCCTTTGAAACAGCACCTAAAACCTGCAATTCTACGGGATCTTTGACGAAAAATAGTCTCCTACATTGAGGATCAATAATCTTCCTATTCAAGGATTCGAGGGTCTTAATAGGTGGTTTTGTCTCAGCTAGTGTCATACCTAGAGAAAGAACAAATTTTCTTATTGCTTCAGGCAAGAAGCCTCTTCTTTTCATTGCCATCAAAGTCGGAAGACGGGGGTCATCCCAGCTTTTGACAATGCCATTTTCTATTAGCTGCTTTATTTTTCGTTTAGATATAGGGATCCCATCAAACTCCAGTCTAGAAAATTCAGTCAAAAATGGCTTTCGGAGATTAAGTCTATCAAGTATCGCAAAGTACAAAGCATTTCGCAATTCATATTCCTTTGTTCGTAATGCGTGAGTTATTCCATCCAAGCTATCTTCAATCGGAGCCGCAAAATCATATGTAGGCCATACTCGAATTTGTTTATGTAATTTTGGATGATCACCTTCTATTATTCTAAAAAGTGTAGGATCTCTCAGTGCAGTATTTTGACTACTCATATTTCCTTTGAATCTTATGATTGCCTCATTTTGAGCAAATGAATTACTGAACATTTTTTTTGAACGGTCCAAGGAAATATTTGGATCTTTCCGGCACTCGCAACTGATTCCTTTTGCTCTAAGGGTATGTATTGTCTCTGGTTTACAAGTACATACATAAGCCGAATCATTCAAAATCAATTTTTTGCCATAATCATGCAATAGTTGAATATCATCTGATGTGTTTTTTACAGTATCAGGTTTTATACCTAACCATTCCAAACCTTCATTAATTGCATCATAGTATTCCAATTTTTCATTTAATGGATTTGTGTCGTCAAAACGTAAAATTAATTTTCCATTGTACATACGAGCATATTCTTCATCGATAATTGCAGCCTTGGCATGTCCTATATGGGGGTAGCCATTTGGTTCTGGAGGAAACCTTGTAACAACATTTCCTACCTCCGCATATTCTAATGGTGGCAGATGTGCATAGGATCTGTCTGTCCTACCTTCTTGTTTTACTTTTGCTCCGCCTATCTGTTCAAGTAATGCTTTTTGATCAGATAATGATAGAACATTAATTTTCTGTACTATTTCCTTAATTTCTGGAATTAAATTCTTTAAATCTCTTCGAAGATCCACTCGACACGCCATAATTTTCGCAATAACTGCGTCAGTTCTCGCTCTCCCATTATATTCTAGTGCATTTTTCAGTCCAATAGCTTTGATAGTAGTTTCAGTGTCCTTATCAACAAGCACTTCTATTACAGACTCCTTTCCACAATGAATCTGGCTGCAGATTCAAGGGCTTGTTTAGGAACCGATTCCTTATAATATTCGATTGATTTCATAGCCTTGGCTATGTGATCTTTGGCTGTATTTCTTATGTACTGATCTATTCCAGTGGCAGATATTATTCCCACTGTTTCTTTTAAATCAATGTCTGATACATTCTTTGAGTTAAAAGCTTTTAGGATCTTATCTCTTTCATAACAAGTCGCATTTTCTAGCGCTAGAAATATGGGATATGTCTTTTTACCCTCTCTAATATCATTTCCCACTGCTTTTCCAGTGAGCTTTGGATCCCCTACTATTCCAATTAAATCGTCGATTAGCTGGAATGCAATGCCAATATTCCTTCCAAATGATGCAAGGTTTTCTATGTCGTTGTTATTTGAATTCTCTGCCGATAAGACGCCTAGAATGCATGAAGCCTCAAATAAAGCAGCTGTCTTTTTGCTAATCATATTGATATATTGAGATTTGGCAGAGAATTTTCTATCATATGCCATTCCAACATCCTTAGCTTGACCTTCGCATACGGATATACAGGCAGTAGAAAGTCGGGCAACCATTTCAGTGATAGAATCTACTTTAAGACCTAATTTCCTGCTATTCACAACTAATAGTTGAAATGCCTTTGAAAATAAGATATCTCCCGCTAAAATGGCCAGCGGCATACCATAATATTTGTGTACTGTTGTAACTCCATGGCGTATATCATCATTGTCCATTATGTCATCATGTACCAGCGAGAAGTTATGAACCATTTCAAGTGCTGCTGCTGCAGGCATTGCCATATTTGAATTACCTCCAAACATTTCGCAGGATTTTATTACTATGAAAGGTCTTAATCTTTTACCTCCGCTCATAATATAATGTGCGGATGCTTGGTAGAGTTCACTGGGTTCGCCTTCTAAAAATGAAAGAATAAATTCATTTACACGAGAAGCATTAGACTCTATCTCATCTCTAATAGTATTACTTGCTTTCATCACTCTTGACCTCATTTGCTAAATCTCCTGTTAATATATACCTTGATCTCTTCAACGTTGAAATATTTTTTGCACCTACAAGAAACATTGAACTTTTTAGTTCGGCTAGAATAATGTCTGCAAATTTAAATAGACTCTCTTTGGATTCTGAAGCCTTCCGCAAAAAAGGATATGCCATAGCACACATATTGGCACCTACTGCGATACATTTTGCAATATCTAATCCATTCCTTAAACCTCCAGAAGCAATAAGGGGAATTTTGACTACCTTTCTGACTTCGATTAAGCTTACTGCAGTTGGGATTCCCCAATCCCAAAATAATTCACCAAGGTGAATTTTTAGATCATCATTTACTGTTTCTGCTCGTACTTTTTCTACGCCTGCCCAGCTAGTCCCTCCAGATCCTGCTATGTTAATGGCGGAAATTCCTGCATTTTCTAAATTAAAAGCGACTTCTCTAGAAATCCCAGCACCCACTTCTTTTACTATTACTGGGATATCGAGACTTTTTACTAGTTCTAAAATTTTTTGGAGAACTCCTCTGTATCTTGGTTCTCCTTCGGGTTGGATAAGTTCTTGTAGTGGATTAAGGTGGACTACTAGAGCATTGGCCTGTATCATTTGTACAATTTCTCTTATTTCATTAATCAAAAGCCCTTTAGCAAGCTGTGCTCCACCGATATTTGCTATAAGGAATGCATTCGGTGCATTTTTTCTTGCAATGGCATATGTTTCTGCGAGTTCTTGACTTTTTAGACCAGCTCTCTGACTTCCAACCCCCATAGCAAATCCATAATTTTCCGCAAGTTCGCCCAATCTTTGATTTATTTTCATTGCTTCCGGTGTTCCGCCAGTCATGGAATCTATCATAATAGGTGCGAAAAATTTGTGATTTAGGAAAATCGTTGATGTATCAATCTCGTCATAATCAAGTTCAGGCAAAGCGTTATGAATAAGCTTAACATATTCTAAATAGGTCGACCTGGTCCTCGCCTGAACATCTTCTTTTAATGGTATTTCAATCCCTTCTTTTTTGCGTTGCTTTATAATTTCGATATCTTCTGCTCGATCAGAATCCAATTTAGGCATAATGTTTTCTCCGATGTCCTTTCATGATCGTGCCTTCAACATCTGAGCCGGTAATGGCATTAATAATACGCTCCGGTTTTAATCCATTTAACATTATTACATTTAACCCGATTGATGATATCTTAAATGCTTCTGTAACCTTTCGTTTCATACCTCCTGTAACGTCCATTAGCACTTTTGAAAATTTTATTGATTTATCATTCGAGTCAACTTGTTTGATTATCTCTTTATTCATCATGTCTTTATAAATACCATCAACATTAAGCGCAAAAATGATTTTTGATGGACGTAAATATTTGGCTAGGATTGTCATCAAAACGTCACCTGATATAATAGAGTATTTGTTATTTTTT
>JAICSL010000276.1 GCA_025936955.1 Nitrososphaeraceae archaeon | reverse complement strand
TCAAAAAAAAATTGAATCTTTACTATTATAGAAAGATCGATTATAAATTTGTGTTTTGTTAATAGGACCTACTTAATTAAGAATTCAATTACGTTCTTATTGCAAAAGATATAGCCTTTTTTAAGTTAGTTAAAATAAAAATAGATTAAATTAATTTATGTTGGGCAAGATATTTGCCGCGATGCTATCTAAATACATCTGTATATGAGGCGCTAATGCCCAGATGTTTTCACTCTCAAAAAGATGTCCGTATCTCTGCGAACTTCCTATCAATTCTCTTTTTTTCAATTTATCTAAATAATCCGATGTTACGGAAGACTCTTTGAAACCGTTTCTTCGAGCTATGGTGTCTATGGTATTGTGTACTCCAGATCCATGTTGAGCGGCTTCCTTTATTCTATATGCTATCTCCTTAGGTATCCCAATTTTTTCAGCAAGTTTGCGGTGAACTCTTTTTCCAAGATTGTCATAATTATTGCCACTGTTTTGAATGTTAAGACGAGGATCTATTCTCAATACCGTGTCTATCAGCTCAGTATCTAAAAATGGTTCACGCAGCTCAATGCTTTGGGACATTGTAATTTTATCTTCTCTTTCCAAAGTCTCTTTATATAGTAACTTTAGGTCTTCAATCATATAATCTAAGATTTTCTCATATCCGTATTTTTTAACAATTTTAGAGTACCAAGAATATCCTCCGAAAAGTTCATCAGCCCCTTGACCTGTCAACATAACTCTGATTCCTTGTTCATGAGCTAAATTTACTGCACCATATATTGGTATAGCAACTTCAATTTGACCCATGTTATCGTCTTCGATTATATTGATAATTTTGGGGATTAAGTCCTCGATGTCTTTTTCACTGAATTCTTTTATCTCCAGTTTAAGACCAAGGCTATCTGCTATCGATAGTGAATTTATGATATCGCTTGAGCCCTTGATTCCTGATGTATAGCATATGACTTCTGGAACCATTTTTTTTGCCAAGTGTGCCACAATTACACTATCGATCCCGCCAGAGAAAACGATCCCAATTTTTTTGAAATCGCCGACTCGTTTTCTCATTGACTTGTATAATATATCACCATATGCATTGACAGCGGAATCAAGATCTTTATATAAAATTGGGTATTTTTCACCAATAGATTTCTTTGTATTTATTGTGATTGGAAACAAAGAGGTCTTAAAATTAGGAAACTCGTTTTGAGGTAAAATTGCTAGTGCATATCCTGGTAAAAGTCTCTGAATATTATCAATTATATTAATCTCCCATAAGGCTTTTTTCTCTGATGCAAAAGCAATTAAATCTTTATTTTCTCCATAGTAGATCTGTCTTACACCTACTCCATCCCTTACTATTATTATATTTCCAGTAGACTGCTCTCTTACAACTAAAATATATATTCCGTCTAGTTGTTCAACAGTTCTTTTTATCGAGTTAATAAGATTTCCATTAGTTAGTTTATATTGTTCCTCTAATAGATGGATGATAACTTCACTATCTGTATCTGTAGAGAAGTTATGACGTGTAGAGAGATTTTTCCTGATTTCTTTATAGTTATAAATTTCTCCATTATGTTCAAGTATAAGTTTTTTATCACAACTTGTAAAAGGTTGTGATCCGCAAGGTCCACCAACTATTGCCAAACGTGAATGACCTAAAACGGCATTTCCGTTCACTTGAGAGAATACTACTTTATCGAAAGTATCGGAGTAGAGAATTTGATTCTCCGTTGCTAAACCCATACCATCCGGACCTCTATTTTTCATACAAGACAGCATAGTCCCTATCAAAGGGGTTACATTTCTATCACTTTTACTTAAAATTCCAACTATTCCACACATTTTATAATTCCTAAACAATAGTTATGGTCAAACAAAGTATAAATAAGGGTATAACTCAAGATGAAAAATTTAGATCAATAAAGCCTAACATGTCTGCTAGATTGGGTCGATTTATTATGTTATTGCATCTACTAATTTGTTTATCCTTTGGCATAAACGCAATCCCGGTTCCTGCTCTCTCTACCATGCATAAATCACTCTGCGTATCGCCAATTGCTACCGTATCTTGAATGTCTATATTATATCTCATTGCCTGTCTTTCTAGATGATATCTTTTGCAGACTGATATCTTACAATAACAATTTATTTTGTCCCATCCTAGTGGCATATCAATATCTCCGGTAATTATTCCGTTAGATACCCTCAGTCTGTTTGAGCTAAAAAAGTCCAGTCCGAGTTTTTCTGCCACGTTATTTGCTGCTACGCTATAGCTATCAGTGACTATTCCTGTTTTAAATCCCGCTTTCTTTAACGCTGATATTACCTGTTGACTGCCTTCCATAAGAGGCACAGACTCTATTGCTAGCATTATCTCCTTTTCTTCTATGCCTTTAAGGAGCGAGGCTATTTTTTGTGTTTTAATATAACCAAAAATGGATGAATCGTTTTGAATTTCTTTGACTTTAGTATACAGACCAAACTTTTTGGAAAGCGCCTCAATTAATCTTCCATTAATTAAAGTTCCGTCCATGTCAAAAACAGCCAGTTTTAACTTTGATACCATAATAACATTAAACAATTCAACAAAAATATATTGTATATTGAAGAGTTGTTACTCTGGTAGATTATTAGAGATTTGATAAAAGTTTGCAAAAAGATCTGTCATAAATAAAAGGCAAATAACCCCCATTCTATAGAAAAATTCATGTATTTTTTTATGTGATATAGTATGTTATTAATAAACCAATATGTAATATATTACATGAATACATGAGATTAGATTATCCGTCTAGTTATGCTGAAAAGATCGGAGCAGTTACCATTCATGCTCTTCAAAAAATATATGAAATTGATTCAGGTATGTCGCCAAAAACATGGGATAGAGATGATGAAACTACTACCCATAATAACTCACCAACACGGGCATTTGACTATCCGCAACTATCCTCCATTCTATCTAAAATGGCCATTGTTATCCCTGTGAAAAATGAAAAACTAAGTCTTCTTGAAGGTGTACTAAGC
>JAICSL010000315.1 GCA_025936955.1 Nitrososphaeraceae archaeon | reverse complement strand
ACCATACATAAGTTGAGATACTTTTACTTGATATCTTATTGGATATGGATAGTTACCAATTTTATTCCACCATTCTATTCCAGTAAAAAGGTTTGATGCTTCAAAAGCAAATCCCTGTGCGGGATTCAAGTGGAGATCAAATTTTTCTATCTGCTTAGTATTTGTATCTTCTAGGATATAACTAATGCATTCTTTTTGTGAATTCATTATTATTTGACGAAGGTATGAATGGCCAAGTATAGGCAATACTTCTTTGAATCTGTATCTATTTACTCCATTAAAAATTGCTTCAAAATAATTCTGATTATCAAATTGGCAGATAAGGTTAAGTTCAATTGCAATATTATTCTGCTTATTGAATAATTCTAACATATAAAGCATCCATGATTTGTCAGGGATTTGATTATCCATGTCTTCAGTTAGTGCTATAATATCTGTTCCAGCTATAACGCCTCTTGGAAATGCAGGCCTATTCTTACTATCTAGAACGCCACAAAACGAACCTACCCAAAAATGCAATATGAAAAGTAAAGATATGTATGTAATATTTATAAATTCTAAGTTATTGTTTGACTTTCTATGACTATGATAATACCTATCAAATGATGCCAACTCTGAAATAAATCCTAGTTGTACAATATCTTAAATATTAGCCAATTATATTCAAGATATTGAAAAGAGTTCAACATTTATCTAAAATTTTAGTAACTTTTTGTGTTATTTCAATAATTTTTACATCATCTAGTCCCATTCAAAATCTTTTTATGGATGTGTTCGCTCAAAACCCAAAAGAGCATAAACTACAATCATCATCAAATCAATCTGAAACAATGATCTTTCGAAAATTATCTTGGATAAATACAAACCTAGAGTTTTAAAACACTTATTTGACAACAAAAAAATTGCCAGTACTATTTCTAATTCCTCAATACCTGCGTCAATTGTAGTATGAATTGTCTCTCCAAATAGTAATCAAGTTTCTGGATTTGGCAATATCTCCAAACATAATCCTATACTAGTAAATGGAAATACAGTATTCGACATAGGATCGGTTACAAAAACATTTGTTACTACTATTTTGGCTGATCTAGTCAATGAAGGACTTGTGAAATTAAACGATCCTTTAGGAATGTATCTTCCTTCCAATGTGAGTGCCCCTTCATATCATGGATACAAGACCACTTTGGCGGGTCTAGCAACACATCCTTCTGGATTACCATACTGGCCTACAGGCTGGATATGGAATAAATACTATACAACTCAACAGGTATATGAATTTCTTTCAAATTCAACATTGGTATGAGCCCGAAACCATTACCAATTACTCTAGTATTGGAATGGGAATGCTTAGACAAGATCTATCGCTGAAGACAGGACTTTAGATGATCTCATTAAAGAAAAGGTATTGAATGAATTAGGCATGAATAGCACGGGGATTGCAATGAATAAAACAGATATATCAATTCCTGAAAATATTAAACCAAGATTTGCAGTAGGTCATATGGCTGGAAATGAAAGCAAACTAGTTTTTTTACCCAAAGAAGTACAAGCTGCAGGTGCAATGTACTCTACAGTTAATGATCTGTTAAAATATGTTTCAGCTAACCTTGGATCGATAGATACAAAGATCAATGATTCCATGGAAAAAACCTCACTCGATTAGATATCCATTCTACGAATTACAAGTTCCATTTAAAGATCCTTCAGGAAATGAATCAATACCCTATGCGTATGTAGAATTATCATGGTTTAGTACAACTAATCTAGGCATTCAGGTAGTTTGGCATAATGGAGGCATAGACGGCTATAGTTCATTTGTTGGATTTAATCCATCTAAACAAATCGGTTTGGTAATGCTATGCAGTTGTTATTTAACAGATGTACCGCCTATAGAAATGTTAAAAATTGCTATACCGTTCCTTCTCTACTATCCTAACCATTAATGATTATTTTATATATTTTGAGTATCCTATTGGTTGACATTTAACAGTATTTACTTTAAAATTGCTTTTACCTAGAATATTTGCATTTGAACCCACTTACCGCTGGGAACTTGATCCCCAATGTCCATCCCGCTCGATAACTGAATTCTTTTAGCCAAAAAGAATATCATTTAGGAAAATAATTGCAAATCTGTTTTTATATCAATGAATACATTGTAAGCGAATTTGATCAAATCATAATTCGAATAGTTCCGTGTCATTTTTGCCGCATATCTCTCTCGCGTTGCATTCACTATGTAGTCAACTTGGAAGATTCTTTGAATATAACAACATAATTTTTAATATTGATTAGAACGAATTTATTTTTATCAGGTAATCAAATTATGTTAAAGATAATATTAACAGAGAAATCATTATAGAATTTTTATATTTTAAAATAATACTAAAATTAAATTATGAATAGATACCAATCTTATAGAGGGAATTATAGTTTTGCATATATTGAACAGCCATGTGTTCAAAAAAAGGATCTTATTCTTACAGTTGCAAAAGTGTTATTTCATCGCCATTAAACCTAAATAGAACTAAAATTTTCATTTTAGCATTATCTTTGTTATCCTTTTCATTTATTTTAGGATCAATCCAAAGCTT
>JAICSL010000224.1 GCA_025936955.1 Nitrososphaeraceae archaeon | reverse complement strand
TATACTACCACATATTCTGGATATTGAATTAATGACCGTTTTGAAGTCAAGAAAGGAAGAACAAATAGTTTCTTTGAAAAATGATATCTCTGATAAAGAAAAAGCTGGAATGATTTGAAATTCAATCGTACCTGGAAGGCATGTTTCCTAAATTAGAGACATATAACAGCAGATACTATACCCGGAAATAAATCTTAAGGTAGTAAGTTTCACTCAAAAGAAGGGCTATATGACAATGTAATCATTAGTCGTGCATATGAAGTTATCATGATCACATAATCTGTAGCTGGTTTAACGTGGTTGCAGAATCATGTTTTTGAAATGATGTTGAAGAAGTTTCTGTCGCTGATGTTTAAGCATCGTGTTAACCTTGTCTTTGTGATAACAACAGAAAGCTTTACAGTTTAGATCTACTCTTGATGGTAAAAACATCTCTGCGTCAAGAAGGTCTTCATGATCGTCAAAAGGAAGAAACGAGCCTTTTTCAGAAATTATAGAAATGTATTTCTTTGCAAAATTATTGTCCACATCCTTCAAAAGGTGATTGACAAATAATACAACATTATATATCCCATAATTCATAGAATGAAAGTTGTTCTTGAGTGAATCTACGATTATCAACGATCCATCATTCTCAAATTTTTCTACATTAATGCTAGCTCTATTCCTAAGATTGTATTTCACACCATATGATGTTTCAGAATAGGGGATTAATAATACTATTTCATTATTATTTTTATTTTCTAGTACAGTTTTGCAATAACGGCAATAAATATCCCTCAGGTTTGTTTTATCAGGATAAACAAGTAGGTTATGTTCTCCATATTCGGAATATAAAATCTCTTCAATAATATCACTAACGTTTGAAACAATGTTTTGGTTACTCATTAATTAAGAATGACTTATAGAAAACATACTATTTAAGGGAGGTAGCTATCTATAGGATTTGTCGCATTAACGGCAAATTTCTCTTAATTATCAACACTGTTATAAAATCTGGATTTGGCTGCAAATAATAGAAATTAAATCTACAATTTGCTTATTCATGCTCGGCTAAATAATAGACGCACGCGTACTCTATTCGGGCTATTTTGATCATTTTGTATAAAGTGATCAGAGCAACATCGCATGTTGCTTTATTCTATTTGTGACATCTGTTCACACTGCTCCACGAAAAACAAGAAAACTTGTGATGGAATAGATAATTAATTTTGAGATAACATGGTGGTTCCGAAACGATTATGAGGGTTGGAGCCATAATTCAATTCATGATTATCGCTTATGCCAACATCACCATATTAGAGTTCTTGAGATGAACATGCAATCCCAGTAGAACGGTTCCTTTGGATCCTTTTTTTCAATTTATTGATTAACCTAACGTTTTCGTAATACGTATTAGTACATTCAGCATAAATATCTTATTACGCATTGCTATGATGACATTTTTTATAATCCCGCTAAAGATTTCGTAGCGAAGTTACTTTAATTTGAAGTGGGATCAGTAAAGTAAGACTATTACTCATACACTTAATAACATTCTCTAACTTCATTTTATAATTCCAGTTAGATGTTTACAATCCATGCCTGTGTTCGGTCTCTGTCAGAGTTTAACTCTGAAAGCTATTAACTTCAATTTGTATTATCATAGAAGCCGCTTGACAAAATTAATATTATTGGATGCTATTCCGACACAAAATTACATCTAATATGTTATGTTCAGTACGATCGCAGTATTACAATTTCATCAAATTCACACTATTCTAAAGTAGGCTAAACAAAACCAGATCCTAGCTCTAAATGCTCTGAAAGCATCTCGAAATGGTGGGATTACTAGTCTTGCAATAGCTTGTTTTTTTGTTATCATTTCATATTGTCTATATATATGACCTTCTTCAATCTGTTGCCTCTTTGGAACATAAATTGCATACGGTCGGAATATAGTACCCGTTCTTCTGTATGTAGTACCTTGAATTTTGGGATAATGATCAGCAAGATAATTGTCGACCTTTTTCCATTGCAATCCTTGCTTCTCGAAATTGAACTTTATTGCTGCGTCTTCACCATGTGGCAGGTCGAGATTAATGTCCAGAACTGGCTCTCTTCTAATAATAGTTTGACCAAAAACTCCGTATCTTAACTTGTTGCATTCGATATGTGATTCAAATCTATAGTGTTCTACCCTACATCCTTCAACTGCGTCAGCTCCTGGCATGTGTGTTTTCATGTCGGCAAACCATCCTTTTCCTAAAATCATATCTGAATCGATCACAGCAACCCAATCAGTCTCAGCCCTCGAAAAACCATATCTTGTTGCTTGTCCAAGGTTCATATCTGGTTTCACGTATATCTCTACCTTGTCAAAGGAGGAAGCGATTTCCAGTGTCCTATCTTTAGATCCCCCATCTACAATTATTATTTTTCTGACCGGAATTTCGTTAAGTATTGATTCCAAACATTCAGATAAAAATTCTTCTGAGTCACGAGTTCTCATTACAATATCTATTAATTTCTCTTTTTCAGAATTCTCAGTTTCTACCATCACATATCGCCAGTCATGGTCCATTCACGTAAAAGGTTTTTTCTAACCATCTGAACATTCTACTCTTAGATATAAAAAAACTACATTTAAATCTAATAATTCCCACGATGGTAATGCTAGTGATTACCATTTTTAGATCATGTTTCATTTCTTGTTATCTGTTAACAGATAACCTCATAGTGTGCTTAACACGAACAAATGTAAATGTATTAATGAGTATTTTCAAACATTGAATGATAGTGAATTTTAGTTTTATTTTGTAAATCTACAAAAAACTATTCTTCTAAGGAAGGCTGAGTCATATCTTAATACAAATCTTACGAATTCGTCTTCGCTCTCCATGCTATCAGAAATTGTTAAAATATCCTTTAACATAACTTGAAGAATACTTGAGATCTAAACAAAGCGTAAGAGTTGTTAAGCCAAGTAAGAATATTAGAGAATGTATTGTTTTACATAGGAAGTCATAGTGCTACACCTGCTCCTATCAACCTCCATCTTTCAGCAATTCTTCGGCTAATTGCCACTCTACTTCTTGGCATCATGCAAACAGGTTTCTTTAGTTTTATTTCTATTTTGTTATTATTAGTATTCGTGACCGTCCCCAGACCAGCGGCAGTACCAATATTCAACCTCAAAGACTCTTTTGATCTTATGGGGTCAACTTTGACCATGTCTTGTGTTCCTACTGCTTTATCGAACAGATGCACTTCTATTGCAATGTCCTCAACATCATCAGGCAAAGTGCCTGGTTTACCAATGACTGCTCCTATCAAGGAATCACTTTTTGTAATAGTAGGATCTAATTTTGTGCCAATTGCAACCAGACCACCAGGCCTAACACTATCGACCAATCCTGCGCCGGTTCCAAGCGTAGCAACTGAAGACATAATAGGATCATATTTTCCTCTTTTTTCATCCACGAATCCTGGTCGAATTTCTATTTCGTCTCCTATTTTGAATTCTCCTTGAACCAACGACTCGATTCGCGAGGGCGAATCGATCTCGAAGCCGATGAAAGATTATTCACGCCCGCAGTTCAACGTGGTCACGGTATTTTTCTGGGCGTTTTTTGTGGGTGGGCCGGTGGGGGCGTTGCTTTACCTCACGCGTTGGAACAAGCGCATTATCGACGACCTGGTGGTGAACATGGTCGACGTGGGCGAAGAGAC
>JAICSL010000048.1 GCA_025936955.1 Nitrososphaeraceae archaeon | reverse complement strand
TATGGTATTTTGATTATTTTTGTCGAGATTTCATTTTCAATTATGAAATCATGATAACTGGTTATTTGAAAAATGAAAGCTTTTTAGTCATTTACTCAGAATATCTTTAATAGATATCAAACATTTTTGAATTGATGACGCGTATCGAATCTAAAAGTGAGCCATAAAAATTTCTCATCGCATTGTATTATGAGAATAAAACTTATCACATTTAATTATGAGGGCATCTTGGATGATTAGTTAAGTATTTAAATAATTACATCATTGTATTGTTCAGGTAGGCTGAGTTTGGATTGCTATTCAGAGAATAAAAATACCATTAAGTTATTTATGTACTAAGAGTATAGAAAACAATGGCATACCGATCATCAACAATAATGTCCAATTTTGCAGAGCTGGCCGTTACTAGGAAAGGTTCTGGAAACCATATTATTTTGGGAATCTTCATTCTGCTTATAGGTATTGGGATCAGACAAGTAGTGAACAGCGAAATGCCAGCATACATCCTGGTAGCAATTGGTGCAATTATCATAATATCTTCTTTTTTAGTAATTGTAAGACAGTATGAGAGAGCAGTGATTCTTCGGCTAGGTAGATATCAAAGACAAATTGGTCCAGGAGTTCAGGCTAGGATACCTTTTGCAGATAATGTATTGGTTGTAGATATACGAGAAAAAGTAAGGGAATTTAAGGCAGAAAGGATGCTTACAAAAGATAATGTTCCAGTTACTATTGATGCGATTCTGAGATACAAAATAATTGATACAAGAGCTAAAGATGCTCTTTTAAATGTAGAGAACTTTAACGAAATGATTCAACAAGTTTCACAAACAACACTGCGCAACAATATAGGTTCTTCCTTATTCCAGGATGTGCTATCGAAGAGAGAAGAGATTAACCAACATGTTAAATCTGTTATTTTGCAAGAAGCTGGCAACTGGGGTATAGAGGTGACGGGGGTAGAGATCAGACAAGTAATTATTCCCCAAGAATTGGAAGCTGCTATGTCAATGCAGGCACAAGCAGAACGTGAAAAAAGCGCTAGAATAACATATGGGGAATCCGAAATTCAGGTTGCTCAAAGATTCTTGGATGCATCCAAAGTTTATGCAAATAATCCAATGGCATATGCGTTAAGACAATCGAATATGCTTTACGAGTCAATGAAGATTCAGGGGAATACGATAATTATGGTGCCTTCAGAGACTCTGAATGCGATGGGGTATGGAAACTTGGCAATGACTATTGGTTATTTAGATAACATAAAAAATGCAGCCAAATCAGGAGCAGGAACATCAGCTACAGCGAATTCAGCACAATCAAAGCAGGCGACCTCTCCTTCTGACAATACATAACCATGAATGGCATTTATTATCGAATTAGCCTGAAAAAAGTTATCCATGGTTCTTCCTATGGAATGAAATTTTCCAAGATAAATCACAAATGAGAATGTTTCCGTGTAGAGAATCAACATGATTTGTGATAGATAAGTAATTTAATTATTCAAAAACAGATTGTTTTCACATCCTAAAAAGTACTATTACTATGCAACTGTGTTACAATACTCAAGTCATAGATTTGCAGAATAGTTTCTTGAGATTATTACAATACTAAACCAGAGTATCAGTGTTTTGAATGATGACTAAAACAACATTCCTTTTTTCTATTTATTTAAAAAAATTAGATAAATGGTAGCTTTCATTGGAATGTAATATATCTGATAGTCAGATGTATCTGTAGAGTTTTTATTGATCGTCTAGACTTTGGAACAATCAGACAGAAAAAACCGTACTCCTTTTATACTAGTTTACTTATAACCTTCTAATGAATAATAACGCATCTATCCCAAAGAAGGGATATATCATGTTAGTGGCCCTTATGGGCGCAGCAATTGTTATGACAATAACAGTTGCTATACTACCCGATCAGATGGCTTATGCCAGAGGTGGAAATGGTGGTAAAGGTGGCAATGCGAAAACAAGCGCGAACACAGGTGCATCGGGCGCCGGCGGTGGCGGCGGTGGCGGCGGTGGCGGCGGTGGCAACGCAGGTGGCGGCGGTGGCGGCGGTGGCGGCGGCAGTGCATCGGCAGCGACCAGTAGTATTGGTACCGGAGTTAATGGCGGTAATGGCGGTCACGGTGGCGCCGGTGGAAGTGGCACCAACAATAGAGATGGGGGCGACGGCGGCAGTGGCGGTAATGGCGATGCTAGTACACATGGTTCCACTACTCCAGATCACCAAAGTTCATCAGGCGCCGGTGGCGGTGGCGGCGGTGGCGGCGGTGGCGGCCAGAGTGGCGGTGGCGGCGGTGGCGGCGGTGGCGGAACAGTAGCATGTGTCGGCAGCAACTGCGGCTTCGGTTTCGCAGGTGACGGCGCCGACGGCGGCGACGGTTCCTAAGCGGCTAATTACTGCAAAACAAAACAAATACAAAATAGAATTCCAAACTCCTTTTTTTCTTTACCTTTTATCCAATTAGTGGATTTCTTTACTGCTGCGCTAAGTAATAATGGTAGATAATCGTTAAATTGAACTGAAAAGCCAACACTTAGTTAAAATATTAGTTTCCAATTATTGTTATCAAAGTAAGCACATATTTTCCTTCTTTCTTTATCCGACTGCACTTACCACTTTTTGATTTCGAAAACTATCACGAAGTTAAATCAAATGCCAAAAATTAAGGTCATTCCAAATTACGTCAAGTAGATTATTATAAAAAGTGTATTTCATAAATAAAGTTAATTTAATAATTCAAATGCAGAAATGAGATATTGCAGAATGATCATAGAATGTTTTTCTCTAAACTCTCTATTTATAATGCTGATAAATGACATGTTCCTGTAACTGGATACATCTGTGTAAATCATAATCATAATCATAAATAAGCTTCTGAAAAAGAGGTCGGAAATAAGGAGAAAAAAGATGAAGAAATCACTATAACATGTACGATTTCCATGTTCAATATCTATTTGATTAGAAAATAATGAAAAGACAATATTTTCTCTGCTGTTGAAGGAACAAGATATCCATAAAGCAAATAGATTACTGAATATTGAATATCATTTTCCTTCATCGAATCAAAAAAGTTTATAAGAAGAAGGAACAATCCAATTCATAAAGATAGAACCGACTTTTTGATGACTATTTTCTATAGGAAAGATAATAATGAGTATAAGCCAAAGCATATAATGAATTCGTTCAGTCTATTTGTTGACATAAGCAATAGAGAATATGAAAAATAGTTAAATGAAGTGCCATTCCAAATATGTAAAAAGTTAAAAGAGACATCTTTTTTATACATGTGAATAATTGATTCCAGTACGAGTAGGCGATAAAATTGCAATTAATATAGAAGATTGGGGTAACATCAACAACAAGCCTGTCTTGTTTATACACGGATGGCCACAAAATCATAAGACATTTGAGTATCAGTTCATGCATCTATCACAAAACGGCTACCGCTGCATTGGTATAGACCTCCGAGGATTTGGAAGGTCTGATGGATCATGGTCTGAGTATAATTATGATATATTTGCTGATGATATTAAAGATGTTATTGATATTCTGAATATCACAGAGATAACACTGGTAGGCTTTTCAATGGGTGGTGCAATAGCTATGCATTATATCGGTAAGTATTTCTCTGAAAGAGTTTCAAAAGTCGTATTTATGGGTGCTGCTGCTCCTTGTTTTACAAAGAGAGAAGGATTTCCCTATGGGTTAGAAAAATCTGATTGCGATAGACTAATCGCACAAGCAATTGAAGATAGACCAAAGATGTTGTCGGATTTTGGAACAATATTCTTTGAAGAAAAAGAAGGCGCTTCTGTAAGCCAAGATACTGTTAGATGGCTACATCAAATAGGCATGGAAGCATCTCCCTATGCTACCGTTAAATGTCTAGAAGTATTAAGGGATGCAGACCTGCGCCGCGACATGATGGCTGTTAAGGATAGAAATATACCTGTGGCTATATTCCACGGCAGCCACGATAAGATATGTCCTTTTGACCTCGCAAGAGAGATGCATAAAGGAATTCCACAATCTAAACTTGTTGAATTTACAGAAAGTGGACACGGATTAAATATCCAAGAAAAAGCAAAAACAAATGAAGAGTTAATGAAATTTATCGGTTAATTGCTTCTAACAATTAGAATAGCATTATCTTCAAGCGAGCACGTTCTTACATGTATCTCTTTCTTCTAACTTTAGATTTATCAGCAGGAGAAATTATCTCATTGAAATATTGTAACTAACAGTTGATACTGATTATTACATAGGTTACCGCATTCTGAATTCTCCGTCGACCAAAGTAGAGAACTTATTGGATGTAGACATATTACTGATTACACACTTATTTGATAAACAAAGGAACTGATTACAATATTAATTTGGACTACATTGACAGGGGAACTCATGCGAAGCTAAACCTGATTTCTATCTTTTGGCATTGATGCTGAGTGGTGCCTGTGTACAACAATACCTCATGGCGTAGAAGAATTGCTTCAATAAATTGTGTGGTTGAGATGAGTAGTATTATAAACTCTGACGACTAGCCTCGGCAAAGTATGATTTCAAATGAAAAATCCTACAGATTAATTTCATCTATTATTTCATTTTATTTTTAGGTTATCTATGAAAACATTAAAAACAAAATAAAAAACATTCGTTTGAATTTTAATCTAATTGGCTTTTCCTAGGTAAACCGATCGTGACAAAAAGTAGGTTAGTATCATCAAACATTATACCAATGAGTGTAAATGATCTAATCTCCATTTAGGATATTACACCAGTTGTAGATGTCCTATCTATTTCTCGATCTCATTGCAATTTTTTTTGTTTGTTTACGCTAGAGTAAACAGCGTACAAGCTACCAGTTCTTTCATTCAAATAACTCCAGATAGTTGGATTCACTTTCACTTTTTCAAATGTAGACTTTTGTATATTATCTAGTATTTCATAAACTGATTGACCGATGACAATACTATTTGGCTTGGCAAGACCTGTCATTTTTACTGCCATATTTATAGTGTGTCCCAGAATATCGTAATGGGGTTCTTTGACCGTTATACCTTTTTCATCCAAGTTATGTATATCCCACCCATATTGAATTATTGCAATTTCTCCAACATCTATTCCAACTCGCACACCTATATCTGGATAGTCAGATTGATTGAGTATCGGATTGATACCCTCTTTGACTATTTTGATCATAGACCTGGCGCAATTAATTGCATTTACACATGGTAAATAGGATTGAGATTGTAGGATATTGTCGTTTTCATATTCATTATTATTATTATTATTATTATTATTTCCGTCTATTGCTGGATTAGTAATAAAAAATGCTAGGACTGCATCTCCTATATACTTCAAAACAAAGCCACCATACAATTTTATTATAAAGGACATTTCTTGACTGAATGTTTGAATTATAGTCGTAAGTCTGTCTAGCGGCAAAGTCATTGAAAGCTGAGTTGAACCTACCAGATCAATATGTAAGATTACAAAAGTGACCTTGGATTTAGAAAATTTTTCTAAAATTTTAGATGTTTCTTCCATTGAGATGTCAAATTGAGGTTCTACTTTTAATGCCTGCCACATTCGCGTTTGTGCCTTTCGGATGGCAAGGTCAACATTAACAATGGCATCAAGATAAAATGAACTTCCTATAGAAGTGGGTGCATCAAACAAATGGTTTTCAGAATACGATGACGATGCCAGTTGCTTCTTCTTTTCCTCTTCCTCTTCTATGACCCTATCAACTTCTTCTTGACTAACATCCAACTGATATGATATGACATAATTCTCAATTCCTGAATTGTATAGGTTCAGGATTGTCTGACGTGGATTAGAAGTATCCGGGGATTTATTAGTGCCTTCTTTTTCCATCTCTTCTCGCTATGTGAACTATAGTAGATTCAAACGCAAATATATATTAAAGTTTTAGGTTGGGATTTTTATATTTTGAGTTGTCCTTGTTAAACTCCTCATGATCTAGACAAAATCAATAATGATCTAGAAGTAACTTACGGTAATATGCTTTATAAATTAGGATATCCGAAGATTACTTTTTCTTTTTGTCATGTGTCATTCATTTGAAGATCTTAATATAGTGCTCTAGCAAAGTCAATGGTGGGATTTATTATCGTATTCCTATTATCTTATATTCTGTGTCTAGTGTATAATAGAAGAAAAAAATTCCTCAGATTATAGGTAACACATAGACTTCATTACTATATTCGCAAAGATACTCTTCATTGTTGTCATTTAAAAAGAATCCTCATAAGGCGTGTAAAATTATGATCAAATGCAATAGTTTAATCCCATAATAGATATATGATCATTAAAAAGAACAACTGGATCAAGTCCTAATATTTCTGAAATTTGAGAAAAACTTTAAGTTAGAGCTTTATAAGTCAGTATCCTTTTGTCAAATAACTAATGGTCTTTTAGAAGATACGTTATTATTATAATATCTTGATATAGGTTACTTGTAAATGTATAAAATAACAACACTGGTAATAATTGTGACCATTGCAGCTGTTACTTTTGCGATAACTGCAATAGGTACAATGGTAGCATCAAACGAAGTAGTATATGCTTCAGATAGCAACAGTTCAATCTTGGCACATGCAGGAGGAGGGAATGCTACTGATATGCTATCTATATTTGCGCCACAGGATATACAAGTCAACGTAGGTCAAAATGTAACTTGGGATAATCCATCGACTGTAGCAGAACCGCACACAGTTACATTTGTATTGGACAACAAGACCACAGCTGACATAGTTTCACCCTTTAGCGTTCCAAATTCTACTCAGTTTATGCCTATACCTCCTACCGCTAATAGCGAACCACTTAAAGTACCTGGTAAGGATAACGTTGTAATAGCAGCTAATGCCCGATCCTATCTTCCCGCTGTAATTGATGAACAAGGAAAGGTGACCCACTTAGCACCTAATGCGACTTATTCAATCACTGGTAATGAAAAGTACATTAACTCAGGATGGTTGCTACCTAAAGGACAAGAACAAGCTTATCCTGGATCTTCAACGACATTCACGGTGACTTTCCAGAAGGCTGGTACATACAAGTATTTCTGTGGACTACATCCATGGATGATGGGATCTGTCACAGTAAAGTAATTCTCATGGACTCAACCTACCTTTTTTTGACTTTGTTACAAAAAAGTGTAAACTGCCATTTTCTAAAGATTACAACTTGTATCAATCCACTTCTTGAATAGATAATAAAGGAATCTTATGACTGATAACATAACGTCTCTTCTCATTTATATCTGAATAATATCATTAAATGTTACTATCATTGGAATCTATTATTTGGGAGATAACTGCACTATATACTTTTTCCTGGTTACAGTCGATGATGAATTTGTTGTTAGACTAATATAAGCCAAATCTGAATAGTCAAAATCATTCTCAATGCAACCTTCCGAAAAGACAACTTCTAGATCTATTGCCTATCAACAATAATTTAATTATGCTACTATTGGGCTAGCCAGGACTAATGTACAAAAATGAGTTGAATAGCTAGTCTTCCATTTGCTACTTTCATTTGCACAAATCGTTTTACAATCAGTTAAATGCAGCCGAACATAATTAGAACGAGTAACATTAATTTAATAACTATGATGATATAACCATTTTAATATCTCAGAGAGGGCTGAGAGAAGCTGACACCTGTGAACCCTATTGGTGAATGATAATACACAGCTGTGAAGGGAATTAATGCATTGATCAGTACATTAATCATCACCATTTTCATGGCTTACAGTTGATAATATAGATTAAATTGTAATTGGTTGTCTTTCAAATTTTCCATTATTGTCTTGTATGTAAGCCAAAGGAGGCTAGGCTTACTTCTTATTCTTATCCAGATACTCGGTATATCTTGGAGGAAGGTAAAATATCTTATCTGGTTTTATTTTTAAGATTATTCTTTTTATATTAGGGGAATGTCCTGGATATTTATCAGAATTTAAATACTTATTTGCTAATTTGTCTATATGTTCATCGGCGCCGTCGGTGATTTGTTCTACAACCATTCCTTTAACGGTAACCATACTATATGGATTAATCTGTTCGTCCACCATCGATATTGATACCCGAGGATCTCTTGATACATTCCTTTGCTTTAACCTACCAATTGCTGTGTTGATGAGAATATTCCCATTTTCCTCATCTATATCTACCCACGTTGGAGTGACCTGTGGTGAGCCATCTTTATTTATTGTAGCTATGAAAGCAAAATTTTTATTTTTGAAGAGTCTGATTATTGGTTCGCTTAAAAGATCGTTGACTGGATTGATCTTACCATTACTTTTGTTGTTATAATTATCCATCCATTATATTAATTAGGATTGATTTATCAACTATTCTATTGTATTCTATTATTCATTGTCATTGGGTTATTGTATGTATGTATGTATTTGTCTGTTACACAACTATTATAAGAACAATAAGAAATAACGACTAGAATAATTTCTGGTTCTAACATATATTTTAGGGAAAGCGATTATACTAAGAACATCATTTATTAATAGTAGAACATGGAGATTAATTGAAATAGACTAGTTCCAAATGGTAGTAAAGTTTTCTAACTTTATTTGACGATTTCATGATCTGTTATTCTCCCTTGATAGGAATGACACATTAAG
>JAICSL010000200.1 GCA_025936955.1 Nitrososphaeraceae archaeon | reverse complement strand
CAGAAACGGGTGAAAATGCACCAGCAGATAGACAGAATGAATTTTGGTGTTGACTGCTTGATTGATCTATTTGTTGATTAGTATTGGAACTTTTGTTGTTGTGATGACCAGGGTGATGATGATTCCTCGATGCAAAAGCTGAATTATCTGCACTATTGACTGCAAAAGTGCCTGCAATCATTATTGCTGCAAATGCTATTACGATCACTGATATGGATGATTGTTTTTTAGTTTTAATTGTCATTGTGAATATTTATATTTACTATATAAGTAAATGCGTATATTTGTAGTATTAAACTTAGTAGTAGAACAGTATATAATTTATTTATACTATAATTTAATCATGATAAGTTTATAGAACATTATTCTAGGTCACTTAATTTTTTTTTAATAGTTGTAGAAATGTATGAATAATTTTATTCCTTTTTAATTTGCTTATTGCTTTTGCTTATAGGAAGTTAAAATCCATAAATAAAGATAATTTTCAAAATGTTACCATTGCATTTGCTAGACTCTGTTACAGTTATGTAATCCCAAATTAGTTACACTTTTAAACACGTGGTGATTGTTTTATTAAAGTTGATTGTATAGTAATGATGGGTGTGTTAAATAACTCAGTGCATAATTTCCAATGATCTATATATCTCCTTTTAATAGATTACACGTGCGTATCTACTTCCATACCGTCAAATAGAAGAAGGCTTTCTTCGAATGATGGTGGAGCACATAAAGAGACTCCAAAAGATGGTGCCAGACTTCACAACAATCTGGTGGTGGAGAGTAGTAAAGATGAAGATAAACCTAGATCCAAAAATAAACCTACAAAGATGCGATATAGTAATAGCAGTGGATAGTACAGGTATCAATCTAACAAATAGAGGCGAATGGATGCTTGATAAATGGAGGAAGAAAATGTTACGGTTGTAAATATAAAGACAAAGAAAATAGTTTCCATGGAAGTAACAAAAGAAATTCTTCTCTCTTTTCTGAGATAAGCACTTTTAACTTTTATCCATAGCAAATCATATTATAATGTTGGTAATTTTGTTATTATGCCTCTAAAATGCTATTTAAATATATTTTTATTGTTTATCTTTATCGCGATGACCAATAGGTACCTCTATGGGATTGTTTCCATTTCTTAAAGTCGGATAATATCTTTTTATGGTCAAATCCTAGATTTTGGTTATCTATGTTTTCTAAATCTATCCATTCTAGTTCTTCAGCGTCATCTCCTGCCTTTGCTTTGTCCTTATTATCCGCAGGAATATTCCCTATAAATACGGTAGAGATGATATGTCCTCTTGGGTCCCTCGAAGGATCCGAATATACTCCTAGAATGTCCACAAGTTCTACCGATAATGAAGTTTCCTCTTTGACCTCTCGCAATGCTGCATCCTCTACTTTTTCACCCTCGTTTACAAAACCGCCTGGAAACACTAAATGTCCTTTAAAGGGATCCTTCTTTCTTTTAACGAATAAAATTTTCGAGTCTACTTGAACTATGGTATCTACAGTGGGAATAGGATTTTTGTATTGTTGTTTGTCACTCATCTATGAAAATATATTAAACAACTTAAAATAGTTAATGCATTTATTTTTTTTATTAGGATAATAATAATTAAAATGAGGATTTAGGATTCCAACTACCATCATTTCTTTTCCAATATTATTTTCTTTTAGTAGTTTTGCAAGATTGATTGCAATTTTCAATTCCCTTACTAAATGTCATCGCGGAACAAATCAAAATTGGTAAGTGTACAAAAAAGAAAATGATTCAAAGGTTAAGGAAAGGTTATCACTGGCAATTATCAAAGTACGAGAAGATGAATAAATTCCCTTTCGTATTGTAAAAGAAATGCATAGAAGTAATCCTTGTTTGGGCTTTAGAGTGGTTAAAAGGATATAATAAAGAAGACTAGAAGAACTATAAGATAAAACAAAAAGCGGTAGGCCTCATGAGGTATCTGAATAGACCATGTACCAAATTAAAGAACTAAAAGAAAGCAACAACCAATGGTGAATCACAAAGCAAGTAAAATAGGTAATTATAAAAGTGGTATAATGTATTACTATATTCACATACATATACCGTATTCTTCGAAAATTGAGGTTCAAACAAGAGACGGTGTCAAGAAAGGTACATGATAACACCATAGCATCTCAAGATGAGAAAGATAAATTCAAAAAAAAGTTACCCAAATATTTGTGGATGAACAGCAACAACAACAAGCTCTATTCACTAATACATAATTCTTTGTTGCAAGTCTACAAAAAGATTAAGCCAGTTAATCACATGTTTTAGTTTACACTTCTTTATTCTACAAGGAAAGTAATCGTCAAAGCATTCTTTGGTTCTCTTTGATATTGCATAGTCCTTTCAATAATGATGCTGCTTTTCTCATTCTTATGTACAAAAGAAGATGAATATAATGGTTTAATTTCAAGGAACTGTATATGCTTGATTAGCATACCAAGTACTACTACCACCACCACCATCTATGGTTGAAACTGGATGTTCTTCATATTCTTCTACAACATCCTATAGAAAACGCTCTGTCACCATAAACATTTTTTTTATTCTCTTTATATTCTCATTCTGGGGATTTCCTTGTTCTTCTCAGCTTCGATAATAGCAACAACCAATCATACCCAAATGTACTCTGGAACCAACTTTGATAACTGTCTTGTCCATAACATAGTAGAAAACCTTCTTTTTCTCTGATGATAATTTCTGAGGATTGTACTTTGGAATCAATCAGTTCAAGATGGAAACATGGTTTTGTTTAATGGAGCAAAAAAATGACAATCTATCGGCTGTTATCTTCTTAAATATGAACCTGAAAAATAAAAATATAATTCATAACTAATATACTCTGAAGAAGGTGTACTCTGCCACTGTTCCTTAAAATCACATGAAATAGAACGCCTTCAAACTATAAACTTTCCTCAAGTGAGCAGAGTCCTTTATAAATAAATTATATTATTCGAATTTCAAAATAATATCAAATTTATCATTAGTGACTCTAATCTAATTGAGGCTTGGTCATAATTCGAATCTGTTATCAATATATGCTATAACAGCTTAAAGCTAACCTCTGGAATATTATTTTGAGATACATTGACCCAAAGATTAGATCTCCATAAATTAAAGGAATCCATACTCTTTAACATTCTGTATTTAATAGGTTTGTGTACCATGGCCTGCCGCACCAAAAAGGAAACGTGGTAGAACGTATATGTATATTCTCTATCAATAGTGATTTTGATATGTTTTATTGTAAGATAGGTGAGAATCGATTTCAACAATTCATTACATGCTTTTCTTAATGTAGACTGTCAGTATAGCCACAAACTAGCAGTATAGCAGGTTGTCTTGTATCTATTCCATACAGCAGGTGTACATTTTACAGGCGATTGAAGACCATGTCTACAGATATTAAAGAAAGGATATCGATAATGGGTATCTATTTGTTAAAGAAGATATGACAGATCCTTCTATAACAGCATAACAGCAATAGACAGTACTCTGATAAAATCTAAGGATTATGTATGGTACAAGTCATCCATGAAAAAGGGAGGAATAGTACCTTGCTTTGGCATCGATACAGATACACAGTAGTTGGGGATACAGCCACACCGATAAGAGGTGGATGGATATTTAGAGTTAAACTACATTTAGCATGTACAGCAGAAATAGATAAGCTTGTGGCACCCCTAACATCAAATGTAACTACTGCTAATGTTCGATACAACAAGAGGTATGTCCCTTTGGCATCTTCGTCTTATCTTGTTTTCTCTTTGCCATCTGTATTGTATACAATAGCTGACCCGGGATACGATGCTAAGAAACTGTATGAATATAGCAAAAGTATTGATGATAGATCTAGTTTGTCTTCTGTAGTGCATTATGAAATATTCTAAAAAGAGGTTATCTCTTGTATGTTTTTATGAATCTGAAATGGGATAGGCCATCTATCTACAGCCAGATAAGGATATCGATAGAATCGCTGATAGAGCACATAGAATTAGTTTTTAGGATTGGCCAGTTGTCAATATGTGGATTTCACATGGTATCTGGAATTGTACTCTTTTCTATCTTGCTTTATCATCTAATGGTATACTATAACTGTAAAACTGAGAAAATAAATCCAGTCAATAAAGTATATGCTTGGAACTTGGTGACAAGCAATAGGATAAAGATAAGTGATTTTGAATTATGACCAAGCCTCAAGTATGTATCAATTCAGGGAAAGATAAGGAT
>JAICSL010000378.1 GCA_025936955.1 Nitrososphaeraceae archaeon | reverse complement strand
TTATTATTGACGAAGACATATTTTTCACTCTTGTTTTCCTCATTCTCAGTATGATTTATCTTCTCTAAAAGTTTGATCTGCTCTCTGATGGTATTCTAAATTAGATTGGTCCACTTTGATTGCCTGGGGAGGACATACTGCAACACAAGCCATGCACCAGATACAATCACGCTCTCGTATTGGATCAGACTTATCTGTATAATCTATTCTTCCTTCCTTATCAGTGCTTCCATTTCCAGGGCTAGTAATATTTGCCATCTGTACGGCAGACACATCATTATTAGTTTTAGCCCACTCGTACAGTTTCACAGGACAGACTTCTATACAAGAACCGTCGGCATAGCAGGAGTCCCAATCAACAGCAACCATAGTTCCATGCACTCCTATTGGAACAAGTTCTTCACCTCTTGCTGTATAAGCTGCTATTGCCTCTTCATTTTCTGCAGCATCAGAAAGTCTTCCCGGTCCCCAAACGTAATGATAATTCTGACCATCAGCATTCTTGTGTTTGCCTATTGCTTGATGATTTTTGGGGAAATCTGGATCTATTGGCATAATTATCCAAAAATATAATGACTTGGATTTATTTAAATATATGTAATATAAAGAATGACTATACCATACCATACCTGTTAACATAAATTCACAAACTCTCTGAACAGGTATTTTGTAATTTCTATATCTTCAGTTAGATGTATAGGAGTCCAGATGGAAAGAAGATACTGCAAAACGTATGTTTTTAGCAGATGCTTTTGCTTTTGCCTGGAAAAAGAAAGATGAGTTTACGCTTATTGAATATATTGATGGTTTAATCAAAAACCCTAGTTTTGATTTTGGAAAAAAGATGCAAGAAGCGCAGCGAAAGTTCCATGACCTAATCCTTTTATTTCGTTTTGTAAGGGGAGGACAGGGAAATATAATAAATAAATAAAATATGGTCCCATCTTCAATGGCTTGCTAGGTATATGTTCATCCATATCATCATCACAATTTAATTATTATTAATGTGCATATTCATTAGTAGTTGCTAGGCACTTCTTTGCAAACCTCCATTAAATAATTCTCCTCTCTTTTTTATACCAACATGTCGGCCTACTCCATATACGATCATGTTCTCTTATCAGAAAAGAATATATGAATTGCTGCATCGGATTCAATAATCAGAGAAGATAAAATATAATGATTGAAATTATTTTTTAAAAAAATTGTTGTTTAGTATTTAATAGTAATGACTACTATGATGACGATTGCATTTGATCATTGATCTGTTTAACGTTTTTTCTAATCTCCTCAATAAGTGTCTGAATCTGTTGATTTTGTTGGTGTATGAATGTAGTTAGCTGATTTAAAAGATTGCCCATATCTATGCCTTCTCTACCAATACTATGACCACCTATAGATGGATCTCCAAATAATGAATTATGCATATCATGTAAATGTTGCTCGTTATAATCTCGCCCTAATATTCTTGATAGTACTCTTATGGTATTATCTTGTTCACCCATTACAGTTAACATTGTGCCTATACTTACAGTAACAGGCCTGCCACCTATCTGCGAATTGAGAAATTCTTTGTTAAACCTGGCTGCATTATAAATGACATTTTGAGGAGTATTTTTATACTGTGCAGATTTTACATTTAATTGATCTTGTTGTGATGGATTTTTCTTATTCTCATTGATCATTACTTTCTTTATACTATCAAAGAATATAAAAGTGGTATGGTGTGTAGTAATAATCAACTATCTGCGGAAATACCTTTGAATTCAAAGCGATTAAATTAATACTTTCCATCATTTCTACTATATCTTATGTAAAACCAAGTTTAAAACAAAAATACTCTTTGTTACAATCTTGTGTATGTG
>JAICSL010000032.1 GCA_025936955.1 Nitrososphaeraceae archaeon | reverse complement strand
CATACAGTAAGACAAAATTATATTGATGCATTTAAGAAAAATTTGTCCTGGGAAGATGTTACCAAAAACCGAGAGACCGGATGGTTGTCATTAAAAGATACTCTACTGCATATAATTTGGGTTGAAGACTCATGGATTAATTATTCTATTCAGGGTCTAGAAGATCCTAATAGGCCATTTCCTTATTCTAATTACAACTCATGGAATGCAATTGATGACTATAACATTACTTCCACATCAAAGATCAATAATTATTTGGCATCGCTTACACCAAACGATCTATGTAGGCCAGTTTCAAGAATGAATATTGATGGAATAAGAAGAAATACAATAGTTAGAGATGTGTTAATTCATGTCATAACCGAAGAATTGCATCATAGAGGAGAAATAATCGCAATTCTTTGGCAAATGAATATACAACCACCGGATATGGGTTGGCTTTCAGTTATGAAAAAAACAGATCCTGTATGGATATTAAGATAATAAAAATTTGATAAATAACAGTCAAACTTTCTAATACACCTGATTTCTCTATATCTCTAACCCTAGCTAGTATATGGTCTACTGTTTTTATTTCCTATTGCAACGTGTAGCCGAAAAATTCTGACGATCTTATTCAAGTCACAGTGTAAAATGGTTAAAGTTTCTCCCCATCTGTTTTAAGCTCGTATTCTGCAACGTTAGCATATTTACATCTTAGTGAAAGCGCATTTAGAACTGAATCTATATTTAATTCCTTAAACCAAACCATCAGGAATTCTTTTGGCACTGTAGATCCGTAATCCTGAGCACATGCTATCAGCTTACTACCATCAGTTGCATTAAGGATGTCTGAGATTCACGACTTTACTCGGATGGCAATTGAAAAGCCACAGCTGATGAGGATATTCAGTAATGTTGACTCCGACCTGACAGAAGAATTTGCATTTACGTATCACGTTTTGTATACCTTTGCACATGCATATCATATGTACCAAAGAAAAATAGTAAGCGAGAATGAATGGACTGGTTGGCTACGTAGAATGAGAAATTGTTTTGAGCAGGGCAAAACAAGGGAATATTAGGAAAGTAACCTTGAATTAGAGAAATGGTTTGATCCTGCATTTGAAGACTATATCAATAACGAAGTAGTTCGCAAAACAAGTCCAAAACATAAAATGTAGAATCTAAAGAGAATCGAATATGTAACCTACATGGATCCATTGAAACAGTAAAAAGAAAATTGACTATTAAAGAACATAGCACAGGTGTGGGTAGTGATTATTGTTTTATTTTGAAAACTAAACTTGGTATCATATCATTGAGAATGATAAAGAAACGACAAAGGCAAAAATACAGGTCGGTAGAGGTTTAGCATGACAGACTACCCAAGAATGGTATGATGGTTCAAATCCCGTCCTACGCTTTGATTCAAAGATAACAATATCAACTCGAGTAATGATCAGACCCATGCTAGTTTATTCTTCCTTAAGATATTTTTACTGATGGCAAGATTTTTTACCTATCGAGTTTATCATCTATAGATAGGATCTTTTCAGTTTCATTCTTGATGTCATCATCCTTATTTTTGATCTCTTTATTTTTTAATTTCTACTTCTTTATATCCTGATGTAATTCATTCTTATCTTAAATCAATAATTACTCTGAATTTATATTCAAGTCTGTTATATTACACATCTTTAAGAATTCAAAGTACGATGAACGTTTTGTACTAAACTTTGCATATGATCTGTCGATAGTCGACCCAATCCCTTCTGAGTATCCGCTATGAGGTGAAAGCCAACTCTATCTATGATGGTTTCTGCTTCATGGCTACTCAATTTAAGACTTCCAAATTCCATCAGCGGTTTCCGTGATGAACATTCCAATCTATACATGGCAGAGCAAGATGACCATTCATTCTTTTTGAAAAAAATGCTAGGAATATGCCTTCCTATTCCTGGAGTGCTGTATGAACAAACGAGATGGCGATTGATCCTTCGCCAACCGCAGATGCAACTCGCTTGATGCTGCCACCTCGCACGTCACCTACCGCGAAAACACCCGGCAAACTTGTTTCAAGCAAATATGGTTGACGGATGAGGGGCCAACCTGCTGTGTTAAGATTTTCTGGCGATAGATCCGGACCTGTCTGAATGAAGCCTTTAGAGTCGAGTGCGATACAACCATTGAGCCAATGGGTATTTGGATCGGCTCCAGTCATGATAAATACGTGGCTTATTTCCTGCTTCTCGGTTTGTCCTGTTTGACTATTTCGCCAGTAAACATAATTGAGGTGATTGCCTCCTTCTACGTCAACAATCTCAGTTTGTGGTCGTAACGTAATGGTAGGACTATTCTCTATTCTACGAATCAGATATCGTGACATACTCGCAGCTAAACTGGTGGACCTGACGAGTATATGTACACGCTTTGCAGTCTGTGCTAAAAACACAGCAGCCTGGCCAGCTGAGTTTCCTCCACCAACTATAATCACTTCTTCTCCTCCACACAACTGCGCTTCCACAAAAGTCGCACCATAATAAACACCTGCACCTTCAAAGCGTGACAGGTTTTCCAATGGTATCTTTCGATATTGAGCACCTGTAGCAATAACCACAGTACGAGTAGAAATTCTAGCCCCATTCTCAAGCTCGATGACATACGGTTTGCTGTCGCAGACGAGTCGCGTAGCCTTAGCAATGAGCATATGTGCACCAAACTTTTGAGCTTGGATGTATGCTCTAGATGCCAACTCCTGGCCGGAGATACCGGTTGGAAATCCCAAGTAATTTTCGATTTTTGAGCTTGAACCAGCTTGGCCACCAGGTGAATTTGTTTCCAGCACCAAAACATCTAGTCCTTCTGAAGCACCATACACTGCTGCTGCCAGTCCCGAAGGACCAGCTCCGATGACTACGAGATCTCGCACATGGGTTTGGTCAATAGATTCGTTGAAGCCAAGACATTCTGCGATTTCTTGGTTACTAGGATTCCGAAGTGCCATTTGGCCTCTACAAATCACTACTGGAATTTCACTGGCTGAAATTTGAAAACTATCTAATAGAGTCTGTACCTCAGTATCACGTTCTAAATCTATGTAGGAATATGGATGTCCGTTGCGTATCAGAAACTCTTTGATCCGCAAAGTACCTGCAGAATGGGTTGACCCTATAAGAACAATATCTCCAACACCAGCAGCTATCAATTCTACCCTACGGAGGATGAAAGCCCTCATCAGTATATCACTGAGTTCAGCATCAGTCTGTACCAAAGTCAACATTTTTTGGTGTCCTAGTTCAATCACCTTACCTGGCCTAGTAACACGTGCCCGAAAGAAGGACTGGCGGCCAGATAGCATGTTAGCCTCTCCTGTGAATTCACCAGAACTATGGACAGTCACAAGGGTCTCATGGGCACCGAAGGGGCGTACAATCTCGATTTCACCTGTGATTACAACAAAAAACGGTACCGATGTATCTCCCTGCTCTATTAGCACTTCACCAGACTGCACTGAACGTATGTGTCCGAGGGCTGCAATGCGACTAACCTGCGCTGGTGTTAATTTCGGAAATATTTTCTCAATGCGCGAGCTAGTTAGAGGGAGTCCTCTGCGAGTACTACTCATAGTTATCACTTCCAGTGTGGTTACTCGAAATAACCAAAGCCCTCCAATCATAGAAAAAAAGAGGGCTAACCAATAAACTTGATAATCTAAGAGTTAACTCTCTCACGTTCTTCAAAATAGAAACCATGACCAGCTTTTTCAATTTGTACGAGCTGTGAGCCTTTGATGTTCTCATGCATAAGTTTAGCAATAACACGATGTCCTACGTTCTTTAAAATAGGAATTACTTTACTGCATGAAGATCTGTCAGCCCATGCTCCATGAACAAGAACGATGTTCATGTTAGTGGTATTTGTTGCCATAGCTTTGTACTCCTTGAGGTTGCATTAATGTCTTGTTCTGCTTTGCGTTAGCCAGTACTGAATATGACATTGCTGATGTAAAGTACACAACACACATGGCGCTAATACATAATAATCCAAAAACTTTACTTTCTGATCATTTTCTTGCATTAATATCTTCCCAAGATTTAAATCTTTTATATAAATACAGTGCATTGATGTTTTAGATATGTTAATTTATCAGCAATACAGAATATTGAAGAACATAATCATACAAAATGGAAGTTTAAAAGTAATGTTATGATGCTCCAATATCTTGACAATCTACTTAAAATCATTCTATTCTAAATCAATATATGGTCACATCAGCAAAATATATCCAAATTATTAGCGCTGGAATATATGCAATGGCATTATTCTTTACCATTGTGACATTAGGCGTACAAAGAGACTAGATCAGATAACATTATCAAATAATATTTTCAATGAACTAAGAAATTTGGATCTCGAGCTAGCTAAAATACCTTCAGGATCTCAATATAATGATACTATAAGTCAATGGTATTCTAAGACATTTAACAGTGTGAACTCGCTATCATTTATGATCAATGAAAAAGTCATTCGTGATAAGAAGATAATAGAGCACATAAAACCTGTAATTGCCCTATACTACGAGGATAAATTCATGAAAAATGTATCAATTGACTAGAGATTCCAGATCCTATCAAAAATTTAATAAACTCTATCGAACAATCAAGAAGTAGTTCGCAGGCCATAATAAGGTACTAATTATGCTAATCCTGTTTAGTAACAACATGACATAAAATAAATAATTAATCAAATTTAGCCATAAGAAAAATAAATTAAGAGTACGTTAACTCATTTAGATACAAACGTACTGTTTTGGAGTAATGCCATCACTGTAGGATCAACTCTCCCAGATTCAGCCATAGTAAAGCAATGGGTTGACATGAACTGCTGCGCTCCGCCAAGCTTATTTTCCCATTTAGGCATCATGCTATTCACACAGTTTTCGTTAACTGCATCTATATACTTTGAGAAAATCAGCCATGGATTATCGAAACGTCCTACTTGGCTTGCAATATTGCTAAAAAGGACCTCCTGGTTCGCTTTGCCTGCTGCCTTTTCCAAATCAGAAACAAATTCCTTTTGTACTATTACATCATTCCTTGTTCCAAGTCTAGTGAGGTGCCCAGCGACAATTGTATCAAAGTCATAGTTGTTTAGGGCTATGTCATGAGCTTTGATAAAGCCTTCAGTATCCTTAGCTATTGCCAAATATGGAAACGGAACCCATCCAGGAAATATGATATCTACTAGCATCAGTACCTTTTGATTTGGAGCGTAAATAAAGATATTTCCAGGCAGATGATTGACACCATAATAATCTAACTTTAGTGATTGATTTCCAATTTGCAGTGTGTAGTTCTTGGTAAATGTCACTGTAGGTATTGGAGGCACCGTAGAAGCATTTTTGGCTATGCTTGTGGCTCTTTGCAGCTCAGCTGCTGTCTCTTCCTGAGCTATAAAAGTTGCATTCTTTGGGAATATCCCTGCGGCACCTATATGGTCTAAATGAGCATGACTGTAAATCACATATGTAATTGGCTTGTCTGTCACTTCTGCTATGGCTTTGAGATAGTTTTTACCAATAGAAGGAGGAGCATCAATCGCTACAACACCCTTATCAGTTACTAGAAACATTGTATTGTAGGAGCCATCGGTAACCCAATACAGATGATCACGGATCTCTTGTACTAGATATCCTTTTGCAGGTATTGGAGGTCCTTTAGCTGCTTCAGGTATTTGGGTTGTACCGGAAGTAGAGTTTTTGTTATTACTATTAGATTCGTTTAATGTTTGGGATACAAATTTAAGATAAGCAGTCTCTTCATTTTCTTTATTTTCTGGAGAAGACATGGCTTTTGTAGTCTGAGTTGGCACAGGCAGTATAGAACTGTTAACAGCGCTGGATGACACAAATAAAATTACTAGTATTGTTCCTGATATCATCCACAACTTATTTGTTTTTTGTCTGTTATTCATTTGACTATGAATGCGTATCAAGAGAAAGGATATAAGCTTGATGATATGATACTTGCAGGTGTGAATTAGGAAAGCCAATATAGTTTACTAATATGAGAATTATTACTACCCATTACCAAAGAAATTGACAAGTTGTTTTACCCAAAGATCTAAATCAAGACAGGAGTATTTGCAGCTGGTGACGCTGCAGATGTCATATAAACAGGCTTGAATATCCGCTGGTCAGGGAAGTATTGCAGCACTCTCAATATATACTATATACAAAAATTGAAAGGAGGAAAATCTCCACAAATTAAAGATAATTGGAAATCTTCACCTAGCAAATAGGCCAGCATCATACTAAATGCAATGATATATTGTTTTTTAACATAATTCATTATAATTGAGGGAATGAAAATGACCAAATAATAATAATATAGAATGCTCAGCATCAACAATAATCGTGATATGAGTGATAATAACGACGATAATGGATTCACATATCTGTTCAATGGCCAAAGTATAGATGGCTGGTGTATGGCCGGTCCAGGAAAATTTGTAATTATCGAATATAATAAATCAGTGAGATCTGAAGGAGGAATGGGATTACTATGGTATACGAAAAAGAAATACAAGGATTTTGTACTAAAGATTGATTGGAAGGTTAATCGTAAAAATGACAATTCTGGAGTATTTATTAGATTTCCAAATCCAGACAACGATCCTTGGATCGCTGTTAATAAAGGATATGAGATTCAAATAGATGATTTGGCGTTGCCTGATGGCAATCCTCTTCATAAAACAGGGGCAATATACAACTTTGCTGCTCCTTCAAATCAGCGATCGAAACCAATAGGTGAATGGAATACCTTTGAGATAGAGGCAACAAATCAAAAATATAGCGTTATATTGAATAGTGAAAAAGTAGTACCAGAATTCATCGGCAATAGGTTAACCGAAGGCTATATTGGAATCCAAAATCATGATATAGACTCTCATGTTTCATTTAAAAATATCAGGATAAAGGAGATATGAGAATGACTTCAAGATAATATGAATCAAATTTGGCAATAATTTGGGCTTATACGTTATAGCTATCGATGGAGCGGTCAAGTCAGTGATAACAGATATTAGTGCTAAAAAAATTATTCTCATAGTAAAACTATAGAACAGTCAATAATCTTCTTACTTACTATATTCCATATTTATTTTTAATATATAGACAACATTTTTTAGCTTGTATGATTTTTCGATATCATGATAGTAGAATAGCGGGTGCGAATAGCGTAATTTGAAGTATTATGTTGGATGTAAAGGATGGCAGAATCCGACATGGTCACCAGAATTCTATCAGGTCACATTGCGTTCCAATGATTATCTATCATACTACTCCAAGGTTTTTGATTTCACTGAAGTAGATTTGAATAGAACCACTTCTCCTGCTTATACAAATACTAATAGTAGCAGGCTTCCTAACAAATTGCTTTTCAAAAAATGGGCTGAGAGTACTTCTGGGAATTTTCGTTTTGCCATAAAGCTACCAAAACAAATTATACAAGATGTAATGAAAATGGGTGATTTCCTTGAAGAACTTGCACCTTTAGAAGAGAAGACCTTAGCTGTGGTTATTGAATCCCAGACAACTTTGGGAAATAATGGAAGAGAATGGCTAGACAACATATTGCATACCTGTACCTATCATGGATTTTCAGTTGCATTTGAATTCAAACACACATCTTGGTTTCAGGATTTAACATATAATCTCTTAAGTAGGCACAATGCAGCTGTAGTTTGGTCTGAGTTTAGTAGTCGCTATTCTTATCCTGTTGTCACAGCTGATTTTTTGTACCTTAGGATTAATGGATTAAATAATGAAGAAAAGTGGATTAGCAAAGTAAAGGAAAAAGTAATAGAGACAAACAATGATTATGGAAAAACAAGAAATAACCACCAACAAGCAGAACCTCTTGACACTGCAATAATAGTTGTTAATAATCCTTCGAGGGCAAATTGTATTTTAAGACTATTAGATTTGCCGGAGAAAGAATATGGCCATAGACAATGGACTGGTAAATCAATAATGCATGTAGACCTTAATTCATTTTTTCCATCATGTGAAGAGCTGAGGGATCCAACATTGAAAGGAAAACCTCATGCTGTTATTATGACTGACGAAACCAAAGACAAGATAACCAGAGGGGCTGTTGCGTCATGCTCATATGAAGCACGAACATATGGAGTCAGATCAGCTATGTCTCTTTTTTATGCAAAGCAATTATGTCCTCAAATGATTCTAAATCCTGTAGATAAAGCATATTATCAGCAAGTATCGCAGAAAGTTATGAGACTATTAGAAGAATATGCAGATGTATTGGAGCAGACCAGTATAGACGAAGCATATTTGGATTGCACAAAAAAATTATTTGCAGAAGAGAATAATATCAGTGTAGAAGAATATGCTGGCAAAATCAAAGACGCAATAAAGCAGCAATGCGGATTGTTATCGTCTATAGGAGTATCTTCTACAAAATCAACTGCGAAAATAGCCTCTGATTTCAAAAAACCTGACGGACTCACTATTATTTATGCAGACAAGCTACAAATGTTCCTTGAGAATCTAGAGGTAGACAGAATAGCCGGTATAGGCACAAAGACTCAGCAGGCTCTAAAGGAAGAAATGGGTATTAAAACTATAGGTCAGCTGGCTAAATGTGATGTTCAAAGTTTGATGGATAGATTTGGCAAAAAGAATGGGCTTTGGATGTGGCAAGTCGCTAACGGTAGAGATAACGACATTGTATCTCCTAGAGAAGACAATATCTCTATAAGTACTGAGCAAACTTTGGATCGTTCTACAAAAGAGAAAATAAAAATTCTTCAATATCTAAACATTTTAGTAGACGAAGTCTACGGAAGAGTAAAAAGACATGGATACTTATTTAAAACTGTAGGAGTCAAACTAGTTAGATCTGACTTTTCAATTGAGACAAGAGAAATTTCATTTTCAAACTTGCGTGATGACAGAGAGAGCATTGCATCTGTTTTGGAAGAGCTTGTAGATAGATTCAGCTTCAATGACAATACTAATAATAAGACCGAGATAGGTTTTAGAAAAGTTGGTATTAAAATATCAAATCTAGTAAGATCGGAAAAAAAGAAAAATCCATCTCAACAAAAAACATTGTTAGACTATATTTGAGAATGAGATAACATACATCAAAGTTATTCAGAGCATACAGGACATCATAATTACGTGCTAATATGAATTGAGCCAGAAGATTATAACTTATATGTAACAATAAGAGTCAAATTTGCATGCCCAAGTGTCCTTATTGTAAGCAGAATTTTCAATCAGAAGATATGAAGGCAGATCACTTTGATGAGCATTACTCAGATATCACATTTTTGACATTTTACTGCCCAAAATGGGAGGTTATTCTATTTAGCAAAAGGGTTCTAGTATGTCATCGATAAGCAAACATATTTCTTTACGTGTTCCAGCTAATGTCATTTATCGTGGTCTTAAAGATACACGCCTCGAACAACTTTTTCCTGAATTCTTTATTGGTGTTACAAGGAGGCTAACAAGTAATAATGATAATGATAATAATAATAAAGCAAACAGCAAATTGCAATTTACAACAACAACTCACGACTCTCAAATACAAATCAAAGAGATTTTCAAATTGAAAGTAGTGCAGAGCAATACTACTGAGATAATATACACTACTAGCACAAACATAACAAATGACCCGGTAGTAGAATCAATAGTAAATACACATATTGCAAATATCCTATATGCATTATTGATGCTTGAGACAGGATATGTGAACGGTTTGATGGAAAGACAAAGATAATACAGATATACAAAAAGAGAATAGAGTATTTTAGTTAATTTCTTTTCTGATGCTCCATTTAAGACAAGATAAAATAAAGAACGAGAGCACATGTACCAAATTTGACATAATAGACCCAAAGATAGAATGGAGAAAGAGCATTACCGTTACAATGTTTCCCGACCGTTGATCTGATTTAGAATGTTTTTGCTATCAAATTGATTCTACGAGTCAGTTCAAATATTAAAAAATATAAGTTACTAATCTTTTCAAAATTTTAGATTGGGTTTTAAACCAGCTATTTCATATTCTAAAAAAACTAAAAAAAGTAGCATGCTCCAACATGAATCAAGATCAAACATTGCTAGTAGTAACTAAATAAAAAGTAAAACAAAATTTTGAGAACTGGAAAAAAATAAAATGGTGATCTTACAGTGTTTGTATAAGATTTGCTTGCTTTCTTACCTTATTTCTATGGACTCCATGATTTACTCATTCCTGGTCCATCATGCATCATGTCACCGCCACCCATCATCATACCATGCATCATGTCACCGCCACCCATCATCATACCATGCATCAT
>JAICSL010000308.1 GCA_025936955.1 Nitrososphaeraceae archaeon | reverse complement strand
TTCCTGAGCTGTTAGACATCATTCCTGAGCTGTTAGACATCATTCCTGAGCTGTTAGACATCATTCCTGAGCTGTTAGACATGCTTGCATTTTGAGCGAAAACAACAGCAGAACTGGAGAATGCTGTAGCTATCGCAACTGCTGTTAAGACACCAACAATAGTAAACGTTGCGCTTTTATTCATTTCAAACTTGATAGAAGTATATCTTATAAGAAGGTTTCCAAGTTAGAATATATTGTCAACGTATAATCGTAGAGTCTATATAGATACAATAGTATCAAATCCATCAATAGCGGAGAATTTATTTAGATATCAGCTTAGTATATGATTATGAAATTCAGTGAGACAATAAATGTTATTAATCATAAAATGATATTCTTGTATAAGGATTTATAAGGGATCCGTCCTGTGATATTTCAGTAATTATGGCCAAGGCTTATGATATTCCTGCTGATGAACTCATCATCAGATTAACCGATCAACTGAAAAAAGATAAGAAGATTGAACCTCCAAGTTGGACGGCGTATGTCAAAACTGGTCCTCATGTCGAAAAAATTCCACAGAACAGAGACTGGTGGTATACTAGAAGCGCTTCTCTATTAAGAAAAGTGTATCTTCATGGCCCTATAAGTATCTCGGATTTAAGAAGCGAGTATGGAGGCAGAAAACAGATTGGTTACAGATTGGCTCATCATAAAAATGCAGGTGGAGCTATAATTCGCAAAGCATTACAGCAACTAGAAGCAGCAGGCTATGTCGTAAAGAAAAAAGAAGGAAGATTGATCTCTGATGAAGGAATGAAAAAAATAGACAGATTAGCTACGGAAGGTCACAAAGAGATCATTAAGAACACCCCAGAACTGCAAAGATACGCCTAACTCCTCCTTATGAAATTTGTGAGAAAGTATGTCGATCCCTCAACCACAACAACCAAACGATGAAGATATAAAGAGGCGTGAAGCTGAGGCATCAGCCATGCGACAACGTGCTCTGATGGTTCTTTTAGAGCCGTCCGCTCGACAAAGGTTAATGAATGTCAGAATAGTTAAGCCAGAGCTTGCAACAGCCGTGGAAAACTATTTAATAAATGCAGCTTCTTCAGGGAGATTGAATAGAACTCTTACAGATGAAGAACTAAAACAGATTCTCCTTAGCATACAACAACCAAAAAAAGATTTCAAAATAAATAGACGTTAACTAATTACCTTTCTAAACATTCTATTTTTTTAGATCACCTACTATTACAGACTTAAGAAATACATCAATCTCTACGATATACAGATAGATGATCTAGTTAACTATATTAAGTCTGAATGTTGTTTTCAGTTTTATGAAGGCCGCTGTATTTCACGAATACAATAAAGATCCTACAAAAGTTGTGAAGATTGAAGACGTTGACATGCCAAAGTTGAAACCTGACGAAGTTATGATAAAGGTAGACTCAGCAGCATACAACTATAATGACCTTTGGGCAATTTGGGGAGAACCGGTAAAAACACCCTTACCACACATATCAGGAAGTGATGCCGCAGGCACAATAGTAGAAATGGGAAATGATGTTACAAAACTCAAAGTTGGAGATAGAGTAGTTTCTCATTCAAATATGAGCTGCAGGGTCTGCAATATGTGCACTTCTGGTAAAGAATACGACTGTAGTGATAGAACAATTTGGGGATTCCAAACAGGCCCGCTTTGGGGTGGTTTTGCTCAGTATACACATTTACCCGAAGTCAATATTGCGAAAATACCAGATAATGTATCGTTTGATGATGCCGCTGCAATATCAATGGTCGGTATGACTGCATGGCATATGTTAGTAGACAGGGCTAAAATAAAGCCTGGTCAAACGGTCCTAATCATGGGTGGTACTAGTGGCGTAGGGATGGTAGGGATACAAATAGCTAAATTGTACAACTGCACTATCATTGCAACAGCAGGCAATAAAGAGAAGATGGATAAATGTTTAGAAATAGGCGCAGACCATGTAGTTAATCACAGAGAAGATGACTGGCATAAGAAAGTGAGAGAAATTACAAAAAAACAAGGAGTAGACGTAATCTTTGAACACATAGGTAAAGCAGCTTTCCCACAAGAAGTTGGATTATTAAAGACAGGTGGAACTCTAGTTGCCACAGGTGCAACTACAGGCTATGACTCAACCATTGATCTAAGATATCTTTTCTTCAAAGGAACAAATTTACTTGGATCTACACAGGGAACAAAGGCCAATTTAGAAGATATTATTTATTGGACCAGCAAAGGCAAGATAAAACCAGTTATTCATACAATTTTACCCTTTAGCAATATGGTACAAGGGCACACAATGATGGCTCAGGCCGAACAGATAGGAAAGATCATTACTACGCCACAGAAAGTTTAATCTATCCTCCTTTCTCCTCTTTTATGCTGACGACAATGTTTAGAAGTCTAATCTTTGTCCCCAGCAACAACAAGCGGTTTATTCACAAAGCTAAACTACTAGATGCAGACATAATATGCTTTGATTTGGAGGATTCTGTTCCTGAAAGCGAAAAGGAAATTGCTAGACGCATTATAACAGAGACAATTAGCGAAAGAACAGAATATAAAGCAAATCTCTATATTAGAATAAATTCGTTAAAATCCAATTATGCATTTTTAGATCTTAAAGCAATAGTT
>JAICSL010000047.1 GCA_025936955.1 Nitrososphaeraceae archaeon | reverse complement strand
TGTACTCATATTTATTCCATTATCCCATCCAGCATCTCCGATAGCCCTAGGTGCATTAGCTTTACTGTTTAATGGTATAAGTAAGTTCATACAAGGTCTAAGAGATAAAGAAATTTCAAGTTGGTCAAGGAGCATTCTTTTGGGAGTAGGAATCCTGAACATTGCTATATCTACTTTAGCTATGACAGTCCCTAGCTTTGGAGATAGTTCATTGACTCGTAGTATTTCAATTACGCTTTTGATAACTGGAATACAGATGATAATCTCTGCTACAGGTATTAAGAAAAAATACAACAAATTACAGGTTTAATATTATATTTTGCAGATAAATCTAAAGGAAGAAAGTCAAATATGCCTGTCTATTAATCTTGCAAACCCAAATTGATCAAAGTATGTTGTTTTTCTAGTTCTGATGATGCAGATTCTTCCAAGCTGCAAATCAAATCCAAATCTTATCTGCCCTAGACAATAGATAGCGAAGCACTTTGCCATTACAATAATCGCCCATACAGACTATAATGTCGGGGTTTTTCTTCTGAACATAATCAGAGAATTGTATGAATTGAAGATCTGGCTTTGTTTCTATAGATCATTTAGCTCCATGGTAACTAATTTTCCTATACTCAAGTAATTTGCTTTATTTTTACTAATATCAAACTTAATAGGATTAATAGACCAACTACTGGTTTCTCAGATCATAAATTTCATTGTTAGTGTTTAATGCGCTTCCCATTACATAGTAGTTATTAAAATAATATCAACATCTAGAGGTCTTAACTTTGATTTGATATTCTCACTGTCATCAGTAATTGAGATGCAGTATAGATATGAATTACTATTTACTTTCTGAATATTTTTTCTGTTTACAAATTACATCTACTATTTTAGTATCTTCATACACTTGTACTTGATAATGAAATTTCTTGATGGAAAGATTGCCGTTATTACAGGAGCGACTAAGGGAAATGGAAGAGCAATGGCAAATCTTTTTTCTGAACACGGTGCAAATGTGATTGTTACAGGAAGAGACAAAAATGAGGCTCAAAGTGTAGCTGAGCAGCTTGCCAAAGAATATCAAACTGATCCTCTTGGTTTGAAAGTTGATGTAGGAGTGGTAGACGAAGTAAAGGAAATGACTAATAATGCGCATCAAAAATATGGCAAGATTGACATACTAGTAAATAATGCAGGTTATCCAATTAAAGATAATCTATGGGATACCAGATTTGATCAAATACAAGACAAAGATTTGGAAAATGTCATTGAGGTGGATACCATTGGAACGTACAGATGCTGCCGTGAGGTGCTGCCTGACATGGTTGAAAAACATCGTGGAGCTATAATTAATATTTCTTCTACTCCTGCAATAAGTGGATACATAAAAGGTGCTCCATATACTGTGGCCAAGGCCGCTAACCTTGGAATCACAAAGCACATAGCAGCTGAATTTGGAAAATATGGCATAAGATGTAATGCTATTGCTCCAGGGACTATTGCAACACAGAGAAATTGGGAGAGACTTACAACAGAGCAGAGGGTAAACATTGTTTCGTCGATTCCACTTGGAAGAGCAGGCAAACCAGAAGAGGTTGCTAGTGTGGCATTATTTCTTGCTAGCGACTTTACCTCATTTGTAAGTGGACAGACAATTGTAGTTGATGGTGGAGAGACAATACGGTAGAATAATCTCATAGAGTTTAGACAAAAATGTTAACCTGTATTGCAAACTTACCTGTTTTACTATTTTTATAATCAAAAAATAAGTTTTTTGCCATTTTCCTTCTTTTCTGCTCTGCTCCAAACTCATCACAACCGATACTAAGAGAATGAATGAATATTACTCATTATTGGAGAGAAAGACATTGCAACAGTATTATGATACAATAAAAATGAAGGAATAGGATCCTATTTTCTATTCCTTATCCCTATTCAGATTCTGTATCTTTCAGGCTTCCGTGACGATGTCAATACATAGATAGACTGTGATGATCGATGCAAACAAAATGGCAAAACTAAAAGAAATAAAGTGTTGAAAGTTTCAACTATTATTTGAACCGCATACTTTGCTCATATAAGATAACCATAATTCGTCACTACTGTTGGATATGTTAAATTTGTGAGAAATTGAGCGCAATATAATTGAGAAATGTGTTACTGCATCTACTAAAGGAACAGGATTGGGATTATATCTATCAAAAAAAATAGCGGAAGCTCATGGTGGAACAATAGTGGCTGAATGTAATAAAGACGGTATGAAAGGATCTACATTTGCGATGCTTACCAATCAACAAAAAAGTGGAAAAACTTCATAATATCTAAATTAATAATAGAGATAGATTGACAACAGCAAAGAAAATTCTGTTTGTAGATGACGAAGAAGACATCGCTTTTATGATTCAGGAAGGACTCAAGCGACATGGATTTGATATTTACTCATTTGCAGATCCTAAGTTAGCGTTATCAAATTTTAAAACAAATTTTTATGATTTGTTGCTTATTGATATAAAGATGCCAGAAATTGATGGTTTTGAGTTTTATCAAAATATTAGAAAACAAGACAAAATAGTGAAGGTCTGTTTTGACAATGGAATAATTAAGACTTGGAGATAAATCTTGTATGTGGCTAGGCTATTTGTTATAAAAATAATAATTTGTCAATAACTATGATATTTCGTATTTTATTTTATTTTATTTTCAAATACCATTAGTATCAAATTGATAATTTGCAGCGAGGACAAATATGTCTAATTGCATTATGCAATATTCGTATCACATTCCTTACAAATCACTTTACAATTAACCTAAATTCGGCTATTAATTAAATACTATTTTAGGTCGGGCTTCATACACAATTTTTTCACTGATATCCAATTAATAGACTTCGATAATTGGTCAAGAATCAATTTGTATTATCGATTACAGCTTCGGAATGAAAACTCAAATTCAAACGTTTCTGAGAAAACAAAAAAGCAAAATATTATTTATATACGTATAAAATATCTATATCAAATAAATTCTTGGCTTTATAAGGAATGAAGAAATAATAATCTACAAATATGCAGTATTTTGAATCTCTAGGAACTGCAGTAACTGCAAAGCGACTGCAGGAGTGGAAAAAAATCACAGGAGGATCACGTATCAACGATGAGAAACCCAAGAAAATGGTATTGTAGACATTGTGATCAAACTTCGACTAGACACTGGAATCTAAAAATTCATATTCAGAGAAAACACTCTGGACTAGGGGAGCCTGTTCGATCCGTAACATTTTTCAATTTTAATTCTAATATAGCTAATAATTATGGTCAGCAAATATATAAAGAAAGAGAAGACCCCCTTGACAAAGCTAACGCTCTCGGACGCAAGCTTCTAGAGCATAGAAATATTCTACAGCAACTCTCAGCAAATGGCATAGGCCTGGGAAATCCCGGACTCTCTTTACCTAACTTTATATACAGCACTAATGACATTTCAACCAGTGTTCAGGCATATATATATGAAAAATTGACCAAGGCATTTGGTTTCAGGTTCAAGTTCTGCGATGTATGTCTAGCATTAAACATGCATCCGATATGCTATCCTGACAATCGTGTTGATGAAACTGATATGATAGTAACACACATGTGTACACCAGATCGCATCATGGCTGCAAATAAGATTAGATCGAACGACAAAGATCATTCTCCATTATTTAACAAATTGGCTTTAGAGTTTGTTAAAACTTCCCTTATCAAGTTGCCGACAACTAGTTTTAACCAACTGACCTGCATTTCGTTAGACCATCAGCCCGAAAAAGGGATAATAAAAATAGCAAATACTCTGAATTCTACAATGCCACTAATATTTTCAAATTCTAAAGAAAGAATTATCGAAATAGATCTAGATCCCCAAGACAAAGATGTATGCTATCAGGATAATAGCTGGCTAACTAGGGTAATATCAAAAGGAACAACTCTTCTCTCGGATAATGAATTATTACAATACCTAACACTTGTGCGAACAGCAACATTTGCATTTTTCAAAGTTAGAATCAATGAATCCTTAAATCATTATTTTATGAAATTAAGCGGTAACACTCTAGAAAAATGAGTCCTTTTCCCTTGAGAGTATTATTTTGGACTAATGATTAGGGTCCACAGAAAGTCCAAATTCCGGTTTAAGAAACTAGGAAATGATTGAGGACTACTCCTTCTAAATAAGTTTCATCATTCTTCTGATACTAATCAAGAAAAGGCGTTCTTAATACCATTCAACTCTATTATCAGTATATATCTCGCTTGAAATCTTGTAATTCTTATCCCAACTATTTGAATATATGATATGCTATACAATATCTTGATGCTTTTACGTAGTTATGAATCACATGATATTATTGTTAAAATGTTCTTTCTGAAATTGAATAAATTTGACATTGCTAAAGGCTCAAGTACTAGCGTCCAGCCTTCCTACTAAAGATCTTGCCCTATACTATACTGCATCTTGAAATTCCAAATAATAACATCTTTTCTAATGGTAAGAGATAATTCTTTACAGAATAAATTGACTGACAATATTATTATCGACCTGCTCCTGGTAAACCAAGAACCTTAGTAGGAGAACGAAAATTACTTTGAATAAGTATTCCTTCATGTGTAGTGACTTTTACTGTATTAACTAGAGTATCTGGTTTTGGATAAAAAAAGTATGACTGGCCAGAGTCAAGATATGCTAAATTCTGGATATCATTCTTTCCCATATCTACCACTATCCCTGTAAGTTGTTTTAATCCAACATTCGTTAATCTTATTCTATACATTATGCCAGAGATATCTGTTGTATCTTTCGTAGGGTCTACCTCAAGAGCATACTTCGGCTTATTTATTTGACTCTCATAAAAATAGAATGAAAATAATATTCCAGCCACTGCAATAGCTAGATAATATACATGACATCTATTCATTGTAATAATAATGTCTCTTTGTTGGTGTTATAAAATATGCTGTCATAATAGTCATTCTCAGCATCGCTGCATTCCTATATCTTTCTTATAGGAATAGTCATTTTGTTAGTCGAAGTTTAATGTTTTCTACAATAAATAAACAATCAAAGTCCAGTTATAAAGTATAAAATGATAATATAAGCAAATCTGCAAAACAAAACTAGTGCTAGAGCGGGTGCATCAGAAGATCCTTTTGTATTTACCATTGAAATCGCTAGCAAAAGGATAATTGGGCTCTTAATTGTAAACATCTTCAGTTTAAATGATGTCTCATTCTGTGGCATAGATAGATAGAGCGATAATGGATTACATACACTAGTGTATTGCATCCTACCGAAACATAGATTCTTGCAATATGTGAAGAGTCCACACATCATTCCATATAAACGCAGTAAAAGGTAGCTTCTAAATAGTTTGTTTGTTATTATTTATTGGCAATCTATGGCTCAACAACAACTATTAAAGCAAGAATCATCTGTTTCTCAAATACTACGCACACATAAAAAACAGTTAACAAAGAACATCGAGCGACATACCCTTGAGCCCAATATTAGTACCATTAGTCAACAGTCAAACCAAGAATCATCTATTTCTCAAATACTACGGACATATGGAAAACAGTTTACACAGATTAGAAAGCAGTATACCGACGGACTCGGTGGAAGATGTGTTATGGGTGTCATTATGTCTTATTATGGTTGGGACGGCAAATGCATCAATAACGCAGAAAGAAGATTATATGCTGCATTAGTCGCATTGAGACGGGCAGGTATCAGTAAAGAATTACTGATTGAGCTGAATGATTCTGGTGCGACATTCGACGAAATAGCTGATTATCTGGACAGAAATCCCGAGTTGGCAAATAGCAATAAGTAGTCGTCTAATTCATGGACTCGGCGGTGTTTAAAGAGTTCTGCGTTCCGATGTTATAGCTAACTCACAAAAATAATTTTTGCCAACAAAACGCATTTGATTCAGGGCCTAAACCCATGTCAATACACTCAATAAATAGAAGATCAACAGTCGGCATTAATATCCACAAAGTTAATCAGACACAATATTCTCATGGTATCTTTTTTAATTTGAGATTCTTTAATATTCTCTAACGGCCGAGGAAGGGAATTTAATCAATTTCGTTGAAAGGAATGCCAAGAGATGATCAATGAAGCTACATTTAGGTTTGAATCGTAATATGTAGGTGAAATGCTACATTGTCCTGGTTGTTCTGGAAGCGTTAATATCGCGTTCTCGTCTCTACGTAATGAAATGCAATCAAGAACATAGATAATTTATCCAAACCTTCCCAAAGCACAATCTGCATGCACTAAATTAGTAAATTCAGAAAATAGTTGTTGCTAAATTGCTATTCCAAATGACTCAATCATCTTCTGTACTAATGGAATAGTTATATCATATACCTGCTCATTGGCTACATAATCTATGAGGTATACTTTATTGTCTTTAACAGTCCAGATTTCTGTTGCCTTTTTATTATTACCCAAATAAGAATATTCAAAACCGATCTGATATGCGTGGTTCCCAGCCAAGGTTGCATTACGAATATAACTTTTTAAATCAAAACCGGGGCAAGAAATTCCTATAGATCCTATTCTGTGATTACCAATATTTTGTAATTGATTACTTGTCATATTATTATCTTGTTTGTCTTCAAACTCATTGTAGTCTTGAATGCTCAATCTTAGGCTGTTATGTGATGCTGAAATATTTGGATTATAATAATTATTCTGGCGGGATTGTAAAAATTCGACAATAACATTAAGCATATGGTAACCATTATCACCACGTTCTACAAGTTTCCAATCTGAAGGATATTGGATCTTGATACCATGTGTGGGATTAATATAAGGTATCAGGTTGTTGCTTTGTTCCTTAGAAATAGTTGTTGCTATTGTAGTTACCTTCTGTAAGTTATTATTAATATCATTATTATCTGACGATGTACTGAATGCGATGATTGGTAACAATGGTACTAATAATAATAAAAGAATGATGAATAGGGGTGCAGCAGAAAATACAGACAACATATATCTATCTTACTCCATGTATCTTCTTAATAAAATAATGAAAAATAAAGAATTTATTGTGGTGCATATTCCAATGTCTTTTATATATTTTATTTCGTTGTCTATGATTATAAAAGCTATTTGGCGGTTAGCACAATTGCTTCGCCAAATGTTTGTCCATTATCATGGCTTATTCTCATCATTGGTATATCTTTGTGATTTGAGATCTCCCACCAAGTTACAAAGACATTGTTTCCTGATACTTCTATCTGTGCACGGGTTGATGATATCCCTTGTGATTCACTCAAGTTGATATCTTTACCAAATGTTTTTCCACTATCATTTGATGTCCTTATGAATACATCAGGCGTATATGTTGTATCATTCATCCCTCCTCCAGTTGCTATAACATATACGTTATCTCCCTGAGCTGCAACTTTGAGTTCGTATGGTGATGTTTTCTTACTATACGACAACATTTCATGTGCAATTGTTTTATTAGCAGCAAGGCTGGAAGAATAATCAGTTAATATTACTTCAGGTCCGAATGTATTCCCATTATCATGAGATATTCTAATGTAAGCATTAGCAATTCCTGTTTTATTGTCCGCATAGGTAACATATACATTATTTCGTGATGCTGCTACATCTGCTTCCACTGAAGTTCCATTTGTAGAGTTGCTCAAGTTAATCTTATCTCCAAATGTTTGTCCGTTGTCATGGGATGCTTTGAACATCACTTCGTAATTTCCAGTTCCATTTCCCCACCATGCGACATAGAGATTATTACCTGAGATAGTCATTGGTGCTTTTCCCTCACTCCTGTCTATACAAGGCCATGTATACGCATAGGCTGATTGACGCAGTGTTGCAGTTGCGGAGACCATCGCAACCAATAGAATAAGTGCTGCAATAATTGGTAAGATTATTCTTTTAGTACTCAATTTGTTTATCATTTTAATAAATGAAATGTACTATAAAAGCAAATAATATCAATAGTTGAAAAGACTGTTTTGCTAAAAAAAGCAATTGTAAGTTATTCAAAAAGTATTGATCATGCTGCGCCGATAAAGGTTATACAATAGCTCAATATGTGTTAAGTAGAAAACTTGTCATTGCCTTCAATTACGTATTCACTAGTTCCTTACGACGAATAAGATTCCTTATTAAGTTTAACCCTTCTATCTGAATACTTTATTTAATCACTTAGCAATAGTTAGATTCTTTTTACTCTCATATGTTATTCAAAAAAAATCTTTTATTCTAAGATTGATCCTTACCTAATACTCCAATCTTGCCTCTCCGTAAGTCGACCAAGAAAGATAATTTTGTGAGTATTCGTATACCATTAATCTCTAGATAATTCTCATATAGTATTATTGTTTTCGAGCTGTAACATAATATTTCAGATCGGGTAGCAAATTGAGAATCATTAGTTCATAAAATTGTGAGATCCAGTGAGGGAGATTTAATCTGATGTTGTTGCAATGGATGAAAACTCTATCCTGGTCTCTACTGAAGGCGAAAGAAGATAAAAAATCCCAAAAAATATTGGAGTTTTGAGGGTCACGAGGTTTCATCGAATGTACAGAAAATAGAGATAGAAAGATTCAAGGGAGCTGCAGGTGAAGGTTTTAGAGAAGTTAAATAATAGTAATACTAATGTCGGCAAGGTTATCAAAAGGTAGCATCGATTATACTAACAAAGTATATCCAATTATTATTTTTTGTTAAATTTATAATAGTTATCATCAAAATTAGAAGAATATTACAAGGATTCTATCGCTCAG